>JBBSSV010000237.1:0-3199 GCA_038241705.1 Burkholderiales bacterium
CCTGGGCCGCTGAAGCTGGGTCCACCGTCAACTCGAATTCAATGATGACCACCGACGAGCCCTCATAGGAACGCGAGGTCAGGCTGTTGATGCCATTGATAGTATTGACCGCTTCTTCGACCTTACGGGTGATGTCGGATTCGACGCTTTCCGGCGACGCGCCGGGATAGTTGGTCTGGACCACCACCACCGGAAAGGTCACGTCCGGAAACTGATCCACCTGCAGGCGGTTATAGGAAAAGAGGCCCAGCACGACAAAGGCCATCATCATCATGGTGGCCAGAACCGGATTGCTGATGCTGATGCGGGTAAACCACATGGCTAGCGCTCCGCCTTGGTGGTTGCTTGGGTTGATTCTGGCGTTTGGGCTGACTCTTCCAGGATGGCGGTGGTGCCGTCAGGCTGCACCAGGCGCACCTTGGTGCCGTCATTTAAGTCGCCCAGATTGCGGCGAATTACAGTTGTGCCGACGGCCAGGCCATCGACTATTTCGACGCCGCGCTTGTCGCTCGCTTGGCCGGAAAAACCCAGTTTTACTGGCTGGCGGTGCAAGAAATTGTCACTAATAGCGTAGACATAATTACCGCTGGCGTCGTGGCGCACGGCTTCCTGGGGTACGACCAGCAAGTTTTCTTTGCGCTCCAGCGTTAGGGCGGCATGGGCAAACATGCCGGCGCGCAGCTTGCTGCCTTCATTGTCCATACCGATATACACCAGCACCGAGCGCGACCCGGCTTGCACTGCCGGATTAATGCGCACAACCTTGGCGGCCAGCGGCTCGGCAATACCTTCGACCCGCACCTGGACTTCCTGGCCAGCAACAATACGCCCGACATCCCCTGCCGGCACAGCGGCTTCCAGCTCAAGCTGGCTCAAGTCGACCACTTCCAGCAATGGAGTATCCGGCGAAACTTTTTCACCTGGTTCGACCGTGCGCTGGCTGACTAGGCCATCAATCGGCGAACGCAACGTCGTATCGCTCAGCGACTTCTGCGCCACATCCAGTCCACCTTTGGCCGATTCCACGTTGGCCAAAGCAATCTGATATTCGCTCTGCGTGGTGGCAAAGGCATTCTTGGAGATGAAACCGCGCGCCACCAGCGACTGATTGTTCTCGCGGTTCTTACTGGCAATTGCCAGTTGCCCGCGCGCCGCTTGCAATGAACCACGCGCCTGGGCCACATTGGCCTGGTATTCGCGGCCATCCATCTTGATCAGCACTTGCCCGGTCTTGACAGGCTCGCCCTCTCGCACCAGCACCTGCTCCACTTGAGCACTCAGGCGCGATTTCAAGGCGGCACGTTTGACCGGACGCAGCGTGCCAGTCAGGGTCAACACCTGACGCAGATCCGTACGCTCGGCCGCAGTCACATCGGCTTGCAGCAATTCCATGACAGGCTGTTCGGGAGCAGCTGGCGGCTGGGCTGGACTGCGCTGACGCAGCAGCAACACTGCCGCCACGGCCAGAACCACGACTAGCAGGGCAATCCAAAAGGGGCGACGTTTCAGCATGGACTAGGCAGTTGTAGAAGGAGAATTGTTATTGTTTTTTTGCTCAGTGTTTCTTAGACCCTGCAAAAACAGATCCAGGGCGCAGTCCAGGTAGCTTTCTGGACAGACGGCTTCCACTTGGCAAATGCCAAAGGAATGCTGCCACATCATCAACATGATGATGGGCGCGCTCATGATGCGGTTGACTAGATTGACATCCATGCGGCGGAACTCGCCCCGTGCCATGCCGCGCTCCAGAATGCCATGCATGACAGCATTCGCCCGACCAATGACTTCATCGTGGTAGAAGGCCGCCAGATCAGGAAAATTGCCGGACTCGGCCATCATCAGCTTGCTGATGCCGGCCAGCTTGGTCGAACCGATCTGCTCCCACCAATTCAGCACGAACAAGCGCAGCAATTCTTCGCTAGTGCCCTCATAAGCTTCGCTCATGGCCCGGGACTGATCCAGAAAAGGCACCAGGCTTTCATTAATGACGGCCTTGAACAGTTCTTCCTTGCTGCTGAAATACAGATACAGGGTTCCTTTCGACACCCCTGCCTGTGCAGCCACGTCATCCAGACGCGTCGCGGCATAGCCGCGCTCGACGAACAAATCCAGCGCGGCCGCGACCAACTCCTGCGGACGCGCATCCTTGCGCCGTTCCCAACGTGGCTTGTTACTATCGGAAGAAGTGACCATGCCGCATCGACGCCTCCAAGCGTCCGAAATTAAATAACTGACTGGTCAGTAATATAATCGCATGCAGCTATTTGGTCAAGAGTTACGTTGATTACTTGATAAAAATAGCTGATAGAAGGCTGGTAATCGTTAAAATCTTTAGGGGAAAGTCTTGCTTCGGGTCTTCACTTTGGCCGAATAAAGTTCTTGGAAGAACACGATTTAAATCAACTACGCAATTTTCAGGCCGACCACAAAGGCGGCTCCTGCATCACGGCCACCTGTTCGCGCAATTCCAGCACTCGGTCCTGCCAATAGCGCTGGGTGTTGAACCAAGGAAAGGCCATCGGAAAAGCGGGATCCTCCCAGCGGCGAGCGAGCCAGGCGGCGTAATGAATCAGGCGCAACGTGCGTAAAGGTTCGATCAGGTGCAACTGACGTGAATCGAAATCGGCAAAGTCTTCATAGCCCGCCAGCAAGTCCGCCATCTGCCGCGACTGATCACCCCGTTCGCCTGAGAGCAGCATCCACAGATCTTGGATAGCTGGCCCCATGCGGCTGTCGTCGAAATCGACGAAGTGTGGGCCAACGTCGGTCCAGAGGACGTTGCCGCCATGGCAGTCGCCATGCAAACGCAGAAGTGATTGATCGCCAGCGCGCTCTAAACCAGCTTGGACGCCTTCCAGCGCCTGGGCCACCACGCCCTTGTAGGCCGCGCGCAGATCTGGTGGAATGAAATTGTGAGTCAATAGATAGTCCCGGGCCTCTTCGCCAAATTCGCTGATGCCAAAGGTGGGCCGATGGGCATAGGGCTGCAGCGTGCCTTGCGCGTGGATACGGCCCAGAAAGCGCCCCATCCAGCTTAGCGTGGCGGCATCATCCAGTTCCGGTGCGCGTCCACCATGCCGGGTAAACACCGCAAAGCGGTAGCCCGCAAACTCATGCAGTGTGCGCTCGTGCAAACACAGGGCCGGCACCACCGGAATTTCCTGCCCATGCAACTGCTCCACAAAAGCGTGTTCTTCCA
>JBBSSV010000238.1:0-3131 GCA_038241705.1 Burkholderiales bacterium
CATCATGAAAACCTTTTCCGCCAAAGGCCACGAGGTCAAGCGCGATTGGTATGTGATTGACGCGACGGACAAAGTCCTCGGACGTGTTGCCAGCGAAGTGGCACTCCGATTGCGCGGCAAGCACAAGCCAGAATTTACTCCTCACGTCGATACCGGCGACTACATCGTGGTTGTCAACGCCGGAAAGCTACGCGTTACCGGCACCAAAGAAACCGACAAGATTTACTATCGCCACAGTGGCTATCCCGGTGGTCTGTATCAGACTAACTTCCAGAAAATGCAGCAGCGTTTTCCTGGCCGCGCGCTGGAAAAGGCAGTCAAGGGCATGCTGCCCAAGGGTCCCCTTGGCTACGCCATGTTCAGGAAGCTCAAGGTGTATGCGGATGACACCCATCCTCACGCTGCGCAGCAACCTCAAGCACTTGAACTTGACATCTAAGGAACAGACATGATCGGTAACTACAACTACGGAACCGGCCGTCGCAAAAGTGCAGTGGCCCGCGTCTTCATCAAGACTGGCAGCGGCCAGATCATCGTAAACGGCAAGCCTGCCAGCGAATACTTTTCGCGCCAGACTGGTCTGATGGTGATCCGCCAGCCATTGGAACTGACCGACAACGTCGAGCGCTTCGATATCAAGATCAACGTGCACGGCGGCGGCGAATCAGGCCAAGCCGGTGCAGTGCGTCACGGTATCACCCGTGCCTTGATCGACTACGACGAAACGCTCAAGCCAGAACTGTCCAAGGCCGGCTTCGTCACGCGCGATGCCCGTGAAGTCGAGCGTAAGAAGGTTGGTTTGCGCGGTGCACGTCGCGCCAAGCAGTTCTCCAAGCGCTAAACTTGTCTTGCTGGCCCTTTGGGCCGGCCTGCAAAAAAGCCGTCCGGTGCATGCCTGGCGGCTTTTTGTTTGAGTCGACGAGTTGTCAGACAAGTGGGTGATAGTGGACTTGCTAAATTTACCAAGTCTGGAAAGGGTGTAGGTTTGTCTTTGTGCTCAAGACATGCTCATGCCCCTCAACAAACCGAGAGATTTCAGCTTGCGTAACCCCAAAACGGTTATGTCGTATTACTATTAGATGTATTACTTGCACACGTTATTCAAGGAAAAAATGATCAAGGTCGGTATTGTCGGGGGAACCGGTTACACAGGAGTGGAGTTGCTGCGCTTGCTGGTGGCACACCCTCAGGTCGAGTTGACTACCATTACGTCACGCAAGGAAGCCGGCATGCCGGTGGCGGACATGTTTCCCTCTCTGCGCGGTCGGGTTTCGCTCAGTTTCTCGGCGCCAGACCAAGCTCGTTTGCAAGACTGTGATGTGGTGTTCTTTGCCACCCCGCATGGCGTGGCCATGGATCAGGCTCCAGCCTTGCTGGAATCCGGCGTCAAGGTGATCGATTTGGCAGCGGACTTTCGCATCAAGGATACGGACGTTTTCGAGCAGTGGTACGGCATGCCGCATGCGGCTCCCGAATTGCTGGAAGAAGCGGTGTATGGGCTGCCGGAAATCAATCGCGACGCCATTCGTCAAGCGCGCCTGATAGGGTTGCCCGGCTGCTATCCGACCTCCATGCAGTTGGGGCTGGCACCGGTATTGCAGCAGACGCAGCCTATGGTGGATGAAACCACCTTGATCGCTGACTGCAAGTCTGGCGTGTCCGGTGCCGGTCGCGGTGCTGCCGTGCCTAGCTTGCTGGCCGAGGCCGGGGACAACTTCAAGGCGTATGCCGTCAAGGGGCACCGCCATCTGCCGGAAACCATTCAGGGACTGCAGGCTATTTCAGGGCGTAAGGTTGGGCTGACGTTTGTGCCCCATCTGGTCCCCATGATCCGTGGTATTCATTCGACTTTGTATGCGCGCATCCTGCCGGAGGCGCGGAACACGGATTTCCAAAGCCTGTACGAGCAATACTACGTGGACGCCCATTTCGTTGATGTCATGCCAGCCGGTAGCCATCCCGAAACGCGCTCAGTACGTGGCTCCAACATGTTGCGTATGGCCATCCACCGTCCCGGTGGTGAAGCCGGTGACTTGTTGGTAGTGCTGGTGGTGGAAGACAATCTGGTCAAGGGCGCGGCGGGTCAAGGCGTGCAATGTATGAACATCATGTTCGGACTGGATGAAACGGCCGGCCTGATGCTGGTGCCGCTGCTGCCATGAACAATACTATTTTGGAACTGGCCTCTCAGGCCTAGGCGCAGGCGTTACTTCCAGGACGTCCAGCGTCTGGGCTTGGGCAGTGCATTCGTGCGGCTCGCCAAGGGCATCGGCGTGGGTATGCTGGCAGCGCTTGCAATTGTGTTGGGGATGTGGCTTCACCACGGAAACAAGGACTTCCGCCCCCCCCCAGTGATGCTGGGAATGACCCAGCCTCTCTGAAGTAGATGCAGACGGGACTTGCTGCCTTGAGCACGCAAAACGCAGCAACACATGAAGTATTGGACGAGGCTGAAGCCCGGCTATAGCGGCAGTGCAGCAGTCAAAGCGAATTGCTGGGGCAACTTGCCAGCGCGGATGCAGATAACCGTCGGCTCAAGCAGAATCTGGCGGCGTTTGAAGAAGTGCTGCTCACTCTAGGCGGCGCTTTCACTATAAAGATTGGCGGTTGCAAGGTAGAGCATGCCGATGCGACCCACCTGCGTTATCGCCTGCGGGTGGTGTAAAAGTGGACAGAAGAATCCCGAGCAAACCCTCGAAGGCGATCTGGAGTTGATCACCACAGATGCCCCAAGTAAAGATGCTATGATGATTTTTCCTCTCGCCAATCAGGTTGCTGTATCGCCAGCGCAGCAATCTCTAAAGTCCAACCATTACTAACGTATCGACGGCCTTCTGGAGATTCCAAATGGCGTCCTGATCAAGTCGCTCCAGGCCAGAGTGGTACAGAAAGGCCGGGTTCGTGCTTAGCAGTCTGTCCATTTATAAAAGGAGGCGCGCATGTTCGGCCAGAAAGCGAAAAACACCATTGAAAGCCTGATTGGCTTGTCGACCCGGATCGAAGGCAACCTCCACTTCTAGGGAGGTTTACGCATCGACGGACAGATGATTGGCAACGTCATCGCCGAACCCGGAACAGACACCTTGCTCATCCTGTCAGAGAAGGGAAGGGTTCAGGGTGAAGTTCATGGC
>JBBSSV010000239.1:0-3108 GCA_038241705.1 Burkholderiales bacterium
CCACGTCCTCGATGGTAGCCTGACGCAGGCTTTCCAGATTTTGCGACGAAATCATGGTGCCCACGCCATCGTGGGTAAACAGTTCCAGCAGGGCCGATCCATCTGTGGAAAACGGCACGATATGCGAACGCAGCACGCCGCCAGCACAAGCCCTGATTGCATGCTGCAGGTAATACGCCGCTTCCGGGGACAGGCAATTGGCCGCCAGCAGCGCCTGGGCTTGGTGGGCAGAGAGCTCGCGCACCTCGGTGTCAATGGCATCAGTCATCAACGGCGTTTCGGTAATGAAAATCAGCTTGTCTGCGCGCAGAGCGACCGCAGCTGACAACGCCACGTCTTCCATCGTCAGATTGAAGAGTTCTCCTGTGGGTGAAAACCCCAGGGGCGACAGCAGCACAAGCCCGCCGGCGTCCAGCATGGTATGGATGGATTCGGCCGCGATCTTGCGCGTGACCCCGGTCAGTTGGAGATCGATCCCGTCGATAATGCCCACCGGGCGCGCTGTAACGAAGTTGCCGGAAATCAGGCGAATCTCGGCATGGGCCATGGGCGTATTCGGCAAGCCTTGGCTGAAGGCAGCCTCGATATCCAGGCGCAGTTCGCCAGCGGCTTCCTTGGCACATTCCAGTCCGGTCGGGTCGGTGATGCGCACGCCGTTATGAAAGCGCTCTTCAACCTGGCGCAGAGCCAGTTGTTCTGCCACTTGCGGGCGCGAACCGTGCACGATCACTACCCGGATACCGAGTGCATGCAAAAGCGACAAGTCATGCGCCAACTCTTGCAGCATGCCGCCCATCACCAGTTCGCCCGGGAAGGCGACGACGAAGGTCTTGCCTCGAAAAGCGTGAATGTAGGGCGCGACTGAGCGCAGCCACTGAACGAAGTGAACCGAATTTTCCATACCCCGCATTATATAATTGACGCCCTCATGTCTGTCTCCAAACCTTTGCCTATTCTCCCGTCTACTCCCCGTTCGCGTCCTGCCGGCGCCAGAAAAAACAAGCCTCGGCCCGCAGCGGCTGAAATCGTGCGTAACCCGCTGCCGCCCATCACCTATCCGGAAGATTTGCCGGTGTCGGGCCGGCGTGAAGAAATTGCCGCAGCGCTGCAAGCCAATCAGGTCATCATTGTTTCCGGCGAAACCGGCTCGGGAAAGACCACCCAGTTGCCCAAGATCTGCCTGGAGCTGGGTCGTGGCGCAAAAAGCCTGATCGGCCATACCCAGCCGCGTCGGATTGCGGCCTCGTCCACCGCCCGGCGCATCGCCCAGGAGTTGGGTTCGCCACCGGGCCAGCACGTCGGTTTCAAGGTGCGTTTCAACGACAACCTGACGCCCGGTGCCTGGATCAAGCTGATGACCGACGGCATCTTGCTGGCGGAAACTCAGACCGATACACTGTTGCGCCAGTACGACACCCTGATCATCGACGAGGCCCACGAGCGCAGCCTGAACATCGATTTCCTGCTGGGCTACTTCAAGCAGTTGCTGCCACAGCGGCCGGACCTGAAGCTGATCATCACCTCAGCCACGATCGATGCGCAGCGCTTCGCTCGGCATTTCGGGCGCGAAGAAAACGGTAAGCTGATGCCAGCGCCAGTGATCGAAGTCTCCGGTCGGCTATATCCGGTGGAAACCCGCTATCGGCCGGTCGAGAGTGATGTCAACGCCGCGTCCGCAAAATCCGGTGCTGCCAGCAAGCCCAGTCCCAGAGCCGCAGCCAATGCCGCTCAGCGCGGGCAGCGCGACCTGATGGAAGCGGTGGCCGACGCCGTAGATGAAGTCTGCCGCATCGGCCCGGGCGATGTGCTGGTGTTCCTGCCAGGGGAGCGTGAAATTCGCGACGCGGCCGAGACCCTACGCAAGCATCATCCGCCGCACGTGGAAATCCTGCCTTTGTTTGCCCGGCTGTCGGCTCAGGACCAGGAGCGCGTATTCAAGTCGTCGAATGCTCGACGGATTGTCCTGGCGACCAACGTCGCTGAAACCTCGCTGACGGTGCCGGGCATCCGCTACGTGGTCGATACTGGACTGGCGCGGGTCAAGCGCTACAGTTACCGCAACAAGGTTGAGCAGTTGCAGATTGAGCCGATTGCCCAATCGGCGGCCAACCAGCGCGCTGGACGTTGCGGCCGGGTCGCGGCGGGCGTGTGCATCCGTCTGTACGCAGAAGACGATTTTTTGCTGCGGCCCAAGTTCACCGATCCGGAAATCATGCGCTCGTCGCTGGCGGCAGTGATCTTGCGCATGAAGTCGCTGCGCCTGACGGACGTGGAAGAGTTTCCCTTCATCGAACCGCCCCCGGGTCGAGCGATTGCGGATGGCTACCAGTTGCTGCAGGAACTGGGTGCAGTCGATGAAGGCAACCAGCTGACCGAACTCGGTCGGCAACTGGCGCGCCTACCGCTGGACCCCCGAGTCGGGCGCATGATCTTGGCGGCGCGCGACAATGTCTGCCTGACGGAAATGCTGATCATTGCCGCCGCCCTGTCAGTGCAGGACCCACGTGACCGACCGATCGAAGCCCAGGGTGCAGCCGATACCGCCCACCAGAAATTCGCCGATGAAAAATCGGAGTTCCAGAGCTATCTCAAGATCTGGAAATGGTTCGAGGAAGCGATTTCCCACAAGAAAAGCAACCGCCAGTTGCAGGACAGTTGCCGCACCAATTTTCTGTCGCAAGTGCGCCTGCGCGAATGGCGTGATGTGCACAGCCAGTTGCTGACCATCGTGCGCGAGCAGGGCTGGCGACTGAACGAAACGCCCGCCACCTACGAACAATTGCATCTGGCTTTGCTGACTGGCTTGCTGGGCAATATCGGTTTCAAGGCTGAGGGCGACGCTCATTACCTCGGAGCACGTGCCATCAAGTTCCATCTGTGGCCAGGCTCGACCCTGCACAAGAAGGCTGGTAAGTGGATCGTGGCCGCTGAACTGGTCGAAACCAGCCGCCTCTACGCTCGCTGCATTGCCAAGATCCAGCCCGAATGGCTGGAAAAAGTGGGCGAGCATCTGCTGAAGAAATCCTGGGGCGAGCCACGCTGGGAAAAGCGCAGCGCCCAGGTGTCCGCGTACGAACGTGCCGCCTTGTACGGTTTGCCGGTCTACAG
>JBBSSV010000240.1:0-3106 GCA_038241705.1 Burkholderiales bacterium
ACGAAATATGGGTAAGCAATCATAGACTGAAACCGTATGCGAGGTTGAACAGCGCCCTAGCGCTCACGGCAAGGCAATGTGAGGAGCGGATATTTCCCGAGTAAGCGCCCCGCTCCCCATTTTTTCTTTAGACGCGTGGTGGATCGGTCTCTCTTTCCAGGCAACGCGGAGCAGCCAGTGCAGCGATGAAGGCTGTCAGCGCCTTATCACCGTTTTGCGAGGACTCCACTACCAATGCCGGATCAGGCTGACCATTGGGCAGATCCTGTGGAATTTCAAGCTTCTCCAGTAGACGCTTGCCTTCCCCCAGGGCCAGGATGGGTTTGCAATGACGATATTGGTCACGCACGAACTCACGGCTATGGGCATCCATCATCAGTTTGTCTATGGCCTCTTTTCCTTCGGGTAGTACGACAGCATCGTGCAGCACAGAAGGTGCGGCTTCCAAGGTGACCTCAATATCCAGTTTCTGACCTTGCAGCGTGGTGATTTTGCCCAGGCGGCTACCGACCAATCGTGGCACAGCCCCTTGGGCTAGCAGCGTTTCATAGATGTTGGCAATGACATCCCCATCCATGCCGTCTGCTGCGAACAGGGCAACGCGCTTGGTGCGGATGCCAGTCTTGCCGGGGTGGGCACTCATTGACAAGGGCGGCGAAGGTGGATACTCCGGAATCGGCTGGTCGCTGGCACGCGGCATGGGAGCGGGCAACTCCAGGCCCAAGCCTTTAGCCACGGTCGATGCCAGAGTTTCATCCACATTACGCAGCATCGAGACGATGCGTTCGCGGATCGCTGGCGTTTGCACCCGCGTCAACTCAAAGCGGAAAGCGCCAGCGATATGGTTTTGCTCTTCCTTGGTCTGGCTTTCCCAGAACAGCGTGGCTTGCCCATAGTGTTCAGCAAACAGCTCTGCCTTGCCACGTACCATGTCGGCTTCGACCCGCTGCGGGAAGCTGGTGAACCCTTGCATGCCTGCTTGGAAAGGACAGCCGCCTCCCAAGGAGTTGGGCTCATAACTGACGCGCCCGCGATGAATCGCCTGACGATGCATGCCATCGCGCTGGTTATTAAATACCGGCACAACCGGCGCGTTGATCGGAATTTCATGGAAATTCGGGCCGCCCAGGCGGATCAGCTGAGTATCCACATACGAGTGGATGCGTCCCTGCAGCAGCGGATCATTGGTGAAGTCGATGCCGGGAATGATGTGGGCCGTGCAAAACGCAACCTGTTCGGTTTCGGCAAAAAAATTGTCCGGGTTACGGTTCAGGGTCATCTTGCCCAACGGCTTGATGGGCACAAGTTCTTCGGGGATAAGCTTGGTCGAGTCCAGCACATCAAAGGAAAAACCTTCAGCCTGCTCTTCCGTGAAAATCTGTACGCCCAACTCCCACTCAGGATATTCGCCAGCTTCGATGGCTTCCCACAGGTCACGACGAAGAAAGTCAGGATCGGCACCGCTGATCTTGACGGCTTCGTCCCAGATCAGACCGTGGGTGCCAGCCGTGGGATTCCAGTGGAATTTGCAGAATACCGATTTGCCCTCCGCATTCACAAAGCGGAAGGTATGAACGCCAAAACCCTGCATCATGCGATAGCTGCGCGGGATGGCGCGGTCTGACATCTGCCACAGCAACATGTGGGTCGATTCCGGCATCAGCGAGACAAAATCCCAAAAGGTGTCATGGGCGCTGGAGGCCTGCGGCATGGCATGGTGCGGCTCTGGCTTGAGCGCATGCACCAGGTCGGGAAACTTCATGGCGTCCTGAATGTGGAACACTGGCATGTTGTTGCCCACCAGGTCCCAGTTGCCGGCGTCGGTATAAAACTTGATCGCAAAGCCGCGCACATCGCGGGCCGTATCGATTGAACCGCGCTCGCCCGCCACCTGCGAAAAGCGCACGAATATCGGCGTCTGCTTGCCGGCAGCGGCAAACGGCGCGGCCATGGTCAGTTCGCTGAAGTCGTCATAGGCTTCAAAATAGCCGTGTGCAGCGGAGCCTCGGGCATGGACGACACGTTCTGGAATTCGCTCGTGGTCGAAATGGGTGAGTTTTTCGCGCAGGATGAAGTCTTCCATCGCAGTCGGTCCACGCAGACCGGCCTTGAGCGAATTTTGGTTGTCCGCAATGCGCACGCCTTGATTGGTAGTCATCATCTGTCCACCGGCATCCACTCTGACTCTATCTAAGGGTTCAACGGTGGGGTCGACGCCAATCACAGGTTTTCCGGCGCCCAGCTTGTCCGAGGCCTGATTTTCGGCAGCTGTGCTGGCGGTGGTCAAAGGAGAAGAGGGCTCGACCGTTGCACCTTGCTGGGGCTGGGCGGCTTTCTCGCCGTATTCGCCAGCCTTGGTTGGATTGTGGGACATGCCTGCCGCCAGGTCCTTGCCGGAGTCGACTTTTTCGTGCAACCGCTGTTTGTTTTCGTCGGCGTTGGGCGGCAGAGATCCTGCCTTATCAGAGGGGCCGGACATGCTGCTGAACACGGAGCCTTCGCCAACGACGGAGGCATGAGGTTTTTTGGAGTTGGCCATGCAGGTTCCTAAAAAAGGGTTGCTATCGCGAAATAACTCATGTGGGGTGCAGCAACGTACAAGCGTTTGCAGCAGTGGCGCGCTGTCAGCATCAAGCACTCATTCGACGGATACTGTCTGCAGCTTTGCCTGCTCGTCACATTAGCAGTCCCCTCCAGCCGGTTTTTGACGTAGGCCAAGCTGACTTGTAAGGAGACCGGCCCGCTGGGCCTTGCTGCGGCAAGCGCACCGTAGTTGAACGATACAATCTTGCCAGCCGTTAAAATGCTTCACGCAAATGGAGAGAATAGATGAAGCAAGCAAAATGGAAGCAATGGATGGCAGGCGCGGCGGTTTTGCTGGCAGGTACGCAACTGGCTCAGGCCGAAGTGGTAGGCTCGGTGGACTCGGCCTTCAAGCTGATCGGCCCCAATCACAAGATCATGGTCGAAGTCTTCGATGATCCCAAGGTCGAAGGCGTGAGTTGTTACCTGTCGCGCGCTAGAACCGGTGGGGTCAAGGGCGCGCTCGGTCTGGCCGAGGACAAGGCCGAAGCCGCCGTGGCGTGTCGTCAGGTAGGCCCCATCC
>JBBSSV010000241.1:0-3091 GCA_038241705.1 Burkholderiales bacterium
ATGGACGTCACTCCGTGGTGTATACCACCGCCGACGCCAAGACCCTAGTCGCGGGCGTGCTGATTGATGAAAAGGGAGAAAACCTTTCGTCTAAATATGAAGAAGAACACATTCCCAAGCCGGATTACAGCGGGCTCTATCTGCAATTAGAGAAAACCGCCTATGTCACCGAAGGCACGCAGGACAATCCCAAGCAGGTGATCTATGCCTTCACCGATGCCAACTGCCCTTACTGTCATTACACTTGGCAAGCCCTGCAACCCTACGAACAAGCAGGCCTGCAGGTACGCTGGATTCCGGTTGCCGTTATTCGCCCTACCAGCATGGACAAGGCCATCGCGATCCTGAGCGCCAAGGACAAGACTGCGGCCTTTCAGAAAATGGAAGCCAATCACGGCAAGGAATGGACGCCTTCCAAGGAAGTAACCGAAGCGGCCCAGCCCGAGATTGCTACGCAGGTACGCCAGAACGCCGCCCTGATGCAGCAGTTTGGCATTGCCGGCACGCCCGGGCTGGTGTGGAAAGACGCCAAGGGAGATGTTCAGATCAAAGGGGGCATGCCGCGCTTGTCTGAAATTCCAACCATCACCGGCCTATCGGAGCAGAAAAACACGCACCCTGCTCTGGAAAAGTTTCGCTAAAAAAATTGCTGCAGGCTGATTGCATTTTGGGCTACTGCGCGACTGGGCTGGGCTGGTTAAACAGCCCGCTCCAACATGAACTTGCAGACGACAACAGGAGTCATCCTGAACACGGCCGCCTGCATTTTTACAAGGATCATTCATGCCTCAAGACATGATCGGACCGACTGGGTCATCCGAGCATTTGTTGCCGTATGCAGATCGACTGCACGCAGGCAAGGTGCTAGCCCAGCACTTGCAGCAGTACGCGGGCCAACCTGACCTGTTGGTGCTAGGCCTGGCACGCGGCGGCTTGCCGGTTGCCGACGAAGTCGCGCGGGCACTGGGGGCGGAGCTGGATGCGTATGTGGTGCGCAAGCTGGGTGTGCCACGCCAGGAAGAACTAGCCATGGGCGCCATTGCCCACAATGGCGTGCGAGTGCTGAATCCAGAGATCATCAAGCAGCTCGCCATTCCAGCGGCCGTGCAGGAAGACGTAGCACAAACGCAATTGCAGGAACTGCAGCGCCGCGAGCAGATGTATCGCGGCAGCTTGCCCTTTCCCCTAATTGAAGGCCGGACTGTTATCGTAGTGGATGACGGCATCGCCACCGGCGCCAGCCTGCGTGCCGCCTTGGTCGCCTTGCGCCAGCAAGGCCCGGGCCGTCTGATTGCAGCCGTACCCGTAGGCGAGGCAAACACCTGCCAATCCCTGCGCGAGAATGCAGACGATGTAGTCTGTGCAGCCATGCCCCAGCCTTTTAATAGTGTGGGACGCTGGTATGAAGACTTTCCTCAGGTCAGCGATGAGGAAGTCAACCAACACTTGGCCGAGGCGCGCGAGGCCAGCGGCAGGGAACCCGACTGACGCCAGCGGCTCTGATTGAAAACAGCGCTGCAGGTAGACCAACCGGCCGGCTAGGGTAGCTACGGTTCCGCGCCAGCAGGACTATCGCAACCTGATTGCCTAGTCCCACACCCACTGTTACAGGAGAGCCAGCATGGTTGTCCAACAAATCCGGGAAGTTTTGCATCCCTTGGATGAGCGCCCGCAATCGTATGACCCGTTGATGGCATTGATAGGCGATGCCCGCTTCGTGTTGCTGGGTGAAGCCTCCCACGGCACGCACGAGTTCTACCAGTCGCGTGCCCTGATTACCCAACGTCTGATCACAGAAAAAGGCTTCAATGCAGTAGCGGTCGAGGCTGACTGGCCCGATGCCTACCGCGTCAACCGCTACGTCCGTGGCCAGGGAAACGATCCTGATGGGCAGACCGCGCTGTCGGATTTCAAGCGTTTTCCCGCCTGGATGTGGCGCAATGCCGATGTGCTGCAGTTCGTCGAGTGGCTGCGAGCGCATAACCTGCGCGCCGACCAGATTATTGGGGCCGAACAGGCCAGCTTTTACGGGCTGGATCTGTACAGCCTGCATACCTCCATCGAGGAGGTGCTGGGCTATCTGGACAAGAGCGATCACGAAGCAGCCAGCCAGGCGCGCGAGCGCTACGCTTACTTTGATCATTTCCGGCATCATCTCGAGGTCTACGGTTATGCTGCCAGCGCCGATACGAGTGTTTCGTGCGAAAGCGCCGTGCAGCAGCAATTACAAGCATTGCAACAACTGGACGCTGACTTGCCCGAGCACAGCGATCAGGAAGACAGAGACGAGCTCTTCTTTGCCGTGCAGAACGCACGCCTGATCAAGAATGCGGAAGCGTACTACCGGGCCATGTTAGTCAGCCAAGCCGACTCCTGGAACCGGCGTGACCATCATATGGCTGAAACCCTGAATGCTCTGGTCGATCACCTCGAGCGGCAAGGCGAGGAAGCCAAGATCGTGGTTTGGGCCCATAACTCGCATCTGGGCGACGCCCGGGCAACCGGGATGGCGCAGGAAGGCAAACTCAACCTGGGCCAACTGATTCGTGAACAGCGAGGCAAGGATGCTTGCCTGATAGGCTTTACCACCTATCACGGCAGTGTCACAGCGGCCTCGGACTGGGATGCGCCGGCAGAAACCAAGCTGGTACGTCCCGGTTTGGAAGGCAGCTATGAAGCACTACTGCATGCGGTCGATGTGCCACGTTTTCTCTTACCACTGCGGGGAAGCAATGCCAGCCTGCGCGCTGCCCTGGATGAGTGGCGGCTGGAGCGGGCCATTGGCGTCATCTACCGGCCGGAAACAGAACGCCATAGCCATTATTCTCATGCCCGATTAGTTCAGCAGTTCGACGCAGTGCTGCATTTTGATCGCACAGAAGCGGTGCGGCCGCTGGAGCAAGAAGTACGTCGGGACGAGGAAGCGTCGGAGACCTACCCCAGCGGTCTTTAAGTAAAGTTGAAAAGACAGGAAGTTCTGTGGCAGCCTTCAGGTCAGCAGCAGGGCTTCCTGTTGGCGCAGTAGCAATTCTGGCTGCAGCCGCTGGGGCGGCATGGGCCGCGAAATATAGTACCCCTGTATTTCGTCACA
>JBBSSV010000242.1:0-3073 GCA_038241705.1 Burkholderiales bacterium
CCACCGGTTTCTGGGACGGCCCACCTACCGTTTCCGCTGCTGCTATCGGCGACTCCAACACTGGTATGCACCTGGCAATCGGTATCCTGACCGCCATTCTGGGTCGTCAGAAAACCGGTAAGGGCCAAAAAGTTGCGGTATCGATGCAAGATGCTGTCCTGAACCTGCAGCGCGTCAAGTTGCGTGATCAGCAGCGTTTGGACAAGATGGGATACTTGGAAGAGTACCCGCAGTATCCGCACGGCAAATTCACCGACGTCGTGCCCCGTGGCGGTAACGCCGGCGGTGGCGGTCAGCCAGGCTGGGTTCTGAAGTGTAAGGGCTGGGAAGAAGATCCTAACGCCTACATCTATTTCACTGTTCAAGACCATGCATGGCCACCTATCGCCCGCGCAATCGGCAAAGAAGAGTGGATCGACGATCCTGGCTATAACACCGCCAAGGCACGTCAGGACAAGATCTTCGATATCTTCGCGACCATCGAAGACTGGCTCAAGGACAAGACTAAGTTTGAAGCGGTCGACATTCTGCGCAAGTACGACATTCCTTGCGCACCAGTCATGTCGATGAAAGAACTCGCAGAAGATAAGTCCCTGCGTGCGAGCGGTTCCATCGTCGAGGTGGACCACAAAGAGCGTGGCAAGTACCTGACCGTTGGTAGCCCCATCAAGTTCTCTTCTATGACGCCCGAGATCACCGGTTCCCCTCTGCTGGGTGAGCACACGGACGAAGTGTTGAAGCAGTTGGGTTACACCGACGAGCAGATCGCAGAAATGCACACTTCCAAGGCTGTATAAGAAACTCTGAACGTATGTTCTAAGGTAATTTACCTTGAACTAAACGGCGCCCTTAAGGGCGCCGTTTTTTTATCTACTGCTCATGCATAGCGCGCTTCCATGTCTTTGCAGGCGGGGCGTTGGCAGGCTTTAGGCCTCCACCCCTCCACTGACCTGTTCTCCAAATTAGTCCGAAACCAACATAAAGTCTGCAGTTAAAAGCCTGTCTGCAAATTTGTTCGGTGTCAGGTAGCACAGTGAACTGTGCGGCCTTTCATCGTTGTACTCCTGACGCCATCAAGCAATCACTTCCCTTGCATGCCGCATCGATAAAAGCCAGTGTTCATGCAGACATTCGTCCCTGAATTTACCGTTAAAACTTTCAATGTAGACGTTCTGCTGCCGCTAACCCGGTTGGATAAATCGCAACTGCAACGGCTAGCGATATGCCCATTCATCAAGCGCCTTGCTGACGAATTTCGGACCGTTGTCCACGGTCACCGATACTGGCAATCCTCGGCTTTCTGCCAGTCGCTCCAGTACGCTGAGGACACGCTTGCCTACCAGCGCCGTCAGCCGGACTTTCAATTCCTTATCGTCTGGGTCGTCGCGATTCGGTATCAGTACAACGACCTTGAGGTGCCAATCAGTCCACAAGCGCGCGTGATGCCTAACTGGTGGGCTGCCATCAAATACGTCACCGCTTCACGTCATGCCTGTGGGCCTACCACTTTCGCCCGACAACATGTTTCAGCGCTGCGTTAGCCAGCATCGCTTCGGCTAGTAGCCGTTTGAGCTTGTCATTCTCTAATCGCAGCGACTTCAACCGCTGCGTTTCGGATATTGTCAGACCGCCGAATTTGGCCTTCCAGCTGTAATACGTCGCGTCACTGATGCCGTATTTGCGACAAATTTCGGCAATCTTTATGCCGGCTTCTACTTCCTTCAATACCTCAATAATCTGTGCTTCCGTGAATTGATTCTTCATGGCTGCCTCCCGTTGGCAGGCTTCATATTGCCGCCGTATTAATCTTGGGGAGCAGGTTAGCTCTTGAAATCTTATGCTCTAAAAACTCGCTTTTTTCTGGAGTAGGACGAGCCGAGTGGAAGCCTATTTCACAGCCCGCAAAGGTGATTTTATTTTATTTTCCTTTTTAAAAGACTGGCTGTGAAATTATAAATTACAAATTTAATGCTTAATAATTTCTTAAGAGAAACTTAATGCCTTTAAAAGGCCACTAAAAGTGCTTTATTTCACTGAAATAGTAGTTTTCAGAGGTAAACATAAAAAAGTTTCTTAAATATTGTTACTGATTGTTTTATATCAAAAAGGCAATATTTTTGGTGGTCAAAATGACATCAAGCAACGAGAGGGGAGTCTAGGTGAAGTATTGGAACGATGAGATCAGGCAGGCGAGCTTGGCGCTACTGGTAAGTGGTTTGGCTTTTTCGATGAATGCACAGGCAATCTCTGGTGAAGAGTCGGCAGGCGCTTTGACCGCGTCAGTTTCCTTACCCCTGGTTTCGGCAGAGCCGCTGAGAGGCATGCTGGTGAACCAGACCATGACAGTGGCTGGGCAGGAGTTTTTTCGTAATTTCGCTGCCGGGTGGCGCGACCTGCCTGTCAGCCAGCGCTATTCAGTTTCCATTCACGAACGTCCCAGCGTGCGCCAAGGCACTCGCATCTGGGTAGCGTTCAATCGCGAAACCATGTTCCAGGCTTTCCTGCCCCCGGGACGCGATCAGATTCTGGCCTTGAGTGAGCAGGCGGTGGCAATGGTGAGCGCTTCTATTATCGATACAGATCTCAACCGTGCAATGTACCGAGATGCCGATCTGGCGGCAGATGAAATCTAAAGACAACAAAGGACGACATGCGTAGCACATCCAATCAATGGGCAGTAGCCGCAGGCTTGCTGCTAGCAACTGGTTTGGGCCAAGCCAGTGAACTGGTGTACAGCCCAACTAATCCATCATTTGGGGGAAACCCCATGTACGGGTCTTATTTGTTGGGAAGCGCCCAAGCTACCAGTAAGCATGAAGACAAGGGAGGGCAGGAAAGTGGTTCGCCGTTTGCTAGCTGTCGCATCCCGGGTGATCATAAGGTCTCTTGTGGAACAGATGCGGGTGAGATTGGTGCCACGCTTTCATGGCTTGCATAGGGGTGTGGCTTTTGAGTGCTGACTGCGGCAACTGATGGTTGTACAAGGCGACATAACGCAGCAGGGTCTGCTCCAGATCTTCCCGGCTGTCGAAACGATGGGTCTTCAAGACATCGGCAATGCGGCCGTTGAAGC
>JBBSSV010000243.1:0-3062 GCA_038241705.1 Burkholderiales bacterium
CAATGACGAACTCACGTTGGAAGAGATCGAAGTGCTACAGCCGTCCCGCATCTGCATTTCTCCCGGGCCATGCACGCCTCAGGAAGCGGGCATTTCCGTGTCCGTTTTGCAGCGCTTTGGCGGCGAATTGCCCATCCTTGGCGTCTGCCTGGGCCATCAAGCCATCGGCGCGGCCTTTGGCGGCAAGGTGGTGCGCGCCCAGCAAGTCATGCACGGCAAGACTTCGGTTATTTCGCATACTGGCGTGGGCGTCTTCCAAGGCCTGCCCAATCCCTATACCGTCATCCGCTACCATTCGCTGGCGATTGAGCGAGCCTCGTTGTCGGACTGTTTGGAAATCACCGCCTGGACTGACGACGGCGAAATCATGGGAGTGCGTCACAAGGAATTCAATCTCCAGGGCGTGCAGTTCCATCCGGAATCCATCCTGTCCGAGCATGGCCACGCCCTGCTAAAGAATTTTTTAGCTGCCTGAACCTGTCGCAATTTCCTGCCTTAGAAAGTCCGATTCATGTCGATTACTCCCCAAGAAGCGCTGTTGCGCTGCATTGAACATCGCGAGATTTTTCACGATGAAATGCTGCACCTGTTTCGTCAAATCATGCGCGGAGAAATGTCGCCGGTGATGACCGCCGCCCTGATTACCGGCTTGCGCGTCAAGAAAGAAAGCATCGGCGAAATCACAGCTGCGGCCCAGGTCATGCGCGAATTTGCCACCAAGGTCGAGGTGGAAGACCGCACCCACTTGCTGGACATCGTCGGCACTGGTGGCGACGGTGCCAATACCTTCAACATTTCAACGGCCTCGATGTTTGTCGCCGCAGCCGCTGGCGCATGTGTGGCCAAGCATGGCGGGCGCAGCGTTTCGTCCTCTTCCGGCAGCGCCGATGCGCTGGAAGCCCTCGGGGCCAACATCAATCTGTCCCCATCGGCTGTGGCACGCTCGATTGCTGAAACTGGCATTGGCTTCATGTTTGCGCCCAACCATCACGCTGCCATGAAACATGCCGCACCGGTGCGACGTGAGCTGGGCGTGCGCACCATCTTCAACATTCTGGGACCGCTCACCAATCCGGCCAGCGCCCCCAATATCCTGATGGGGGTATTCCATCCTGACTTGGTCGGCATTCAGGTGCGGGTACTGCAGCGCCTGGGGGCCCAGCGCGCCTTGGTGGTCTGGGGCCGGGACAACATGGACGAAGTCTCGCTGGGTGCTGCCACCCTGGTGGGCGAGTTGGTGGATGGACAGATCCGGGAATACGACATTCATCCCGAGGACTTTGGCCTGCAAATGATCGCCAGCCGTAATCTGAAGGTCGACAGCGTCGCCGAGTCCCACCAAAAAATTCTAGAGGCTCTGGCTAATGAACCCGGTCCGGCACGTGACATCGTCAGCCTGAATGCCGGTGCCGCCCTGTATGCAGCCGGCATTTCCGCCTCCATTGCTGACGGACTGGCACTGGCCCGGGCCACGCTTACGTCGGGCGCGGCCATGGCCAAGCTGGAGCAGTTCACCACCACCACACAACAACTAGGACAGCTTGACCATGTCTGACATTCTGAACAAGATTCTGGCCGTGAAGGCCGATGAAGTCGCCGCTGCCAAGAAATACCACGGCTTTGCCAGCCTGCGCCGCGATGTGGAAAGCCATCACGAAGCACGGGCGACGCTACGTAGTTTCGAAGCCAGCCTGCGCCAGCATATTGATGCCGGCAAAGCCGGTGTGATTGCCGAAATTAAAAAGGCCTCACCTTCCAAGGGCGTGCTGCGTCCCGACTTTCAGCCAGACCGTATCGCCGCCAGTTATGCCGAGCACGGTGCAGCCTGCCTGTCAGTGCTGACTGACGTGCAGTTCTTTCAGGGTGCGCCCGAATATTTGCAGGCAGCGCGTGCCGCTTGTGAGATTCCGGTATTGCGCAAGGATTTCATGATCGACCCCTACCAGATATATGAAGCCCGCTTGTGGGGAGCAGACTGCATTCTGCTGATTGTCGCTGGTCTGGACCATGGTCTGATGGCCGAGCTAGAAGCCTGCGCCCTGGAGCTGGGCATGGATGTGCTGGTAGAAGTGCATAATGCCGCCGAACTCCAGGCCGCGCTACGCCTGAAGACACCGCTATTGGGCATCAACAACCGCAACCTGCGCACCTTCGAAACTTCGCTCGACACCACGCTGAACATGCTGGCCGAGATTCCTGAGAACAAACTGGTAGTGACGGAATCGGCCATTCGCACCCCCGAAGATGTGCAGCGCATGCGCGCCGCAGAAGTCCACGCCTTTCTGGTGGGTGAAGCCTTCATGCGCGCCCCCGACCCGGGTGCGGAGTTACAGCGCTTGTTTGCCACATAACTCAGAACGAGAGATAACATTTCCTGTATAAAAAAAGGGCCTGTGACAGTTATTTGCCACAGGCCCTTTTTACGGATCATCTTAATCCATGCTGACCACTCAAGCCTGCAACCAACGCGTGCGCAAACGAGCGGCGCTGGTTGGTCGGGTTTCCGCCACCAGCGTTGCCTGCGGTGTTGGCTCTGCAGCCAGCGTCACTGGCCAAGCATGCAGTTCGTCACGACGAAAGGCGTGTACCGTCACTTCGTCACCCGTCTGGTAGCGCCCCAGCAAGGTATCCAGGTTGGCAGCGGTGACACGCAAGCCGTCCAACGCCACCAGTACATCTCCGCCTGACAAGCCACCCTGGTGCGCGGCACCACCCTCATACACATTTGCCAATCGGCATTCACTGCCTTCCTTGGCCGTGCGCACTCCTAGACTGGGCTTGGGTGTACGACCATCGCTGAGCGTAATGGCAAACGGGGCCAGCAATTCTTCCAGCGGCAAATCTTCCTTGCCATAGACATAGCGGGAGAAGAAAGTTTCCAACGGAATGCCGGCGGCTTCGCCAATGATCTGCACTGCGTCTTTTTCTGGCACACCGCGCCCACTGGCTTCGGCCCTGGCATGGTTGTAAAAATCCTTGCCGTAGCGCTCCCACAAAGCGCGCATGACATCGTCGAGCGATTTTTTACCCTTGCTCTGCTGGCGAATCGTCAGATCCAGTCC
>JBBSSV010000244.1:0-2990 GCA_038241705.1 Burkholderiales bacterium
AAGTGAGACGCCACCTTGGACAAGCCTTGCTCCAGGCGCTCCAAGTCAGGGCCATTTCCTGCAATCGTGATATCCCAGGTGATGAACTGAGAGTGTGGCACCAGAATCAGGAAGCCATGTTTGTCGGCATGCTCCTCTAAAAACGGCAGTATTTTTCCCGGATGCCCACCGGCTCCATGAAACAGGCACATCAGTGGCACAGGCTTGCTGGCTTCCAGTCCCTTGGGTACATACAGGATGGAGTCGCGCTCTTCGGCAATCCCCAGCGAATTACGCCCCGGCGGCAACGGCTCCTGAGTGGGTGCAGTGTGCTGAAAGGAAAGGCGGCCTAAAAGTGAGAGTTCAATCATGAGAGCAAATCTACCTTTACAAAAACAGGAAGCAGATGCACCAACAGGGGTTGTCAGGCATCAATCAGATTGCGTAATTATGCCATCTTGCCAATGCCACAGGACGAGATAGAAGTTAGCTTGGGCAACGCTGAAATTATTAATATGCAGCCAGATCTTGAAAAAAAGACAATTAGGTGCAACCGGAAATGTCCAAAATATTGGCCCGCACAATGCAACGGCAAGGCGGGCCAATATTTTCTTCAAAGAACGTTACGAGACTTAGCCAGCATCACCGCCTGATACATAGTTCTTTTCACCGCGCAGATAGCGCGACAACCAACGCAGCAAGGCAATAGCGTCACCGAACTCCAGGAGTCCTTCGCGGGTGCCGTCATCGAGCACCGCTTGTCCATCCACCGATCCGTCGATTACGAGGCCATCAAACGTGGCAATGGGCATATAACCCTGCTTCAGGCTGAAAGTGTTTTGGTTCAGGATGCCATCAAGCACATGCTCCAAGAACTGGATTTCAGGCGTGCGCATCTCAGCCATGCCATGTTCCTTGAAGAACAAGCCGACTGTCAGCAAGGCGTTGCTGATCACGACTCGCAGATAATTGGTCTTGACACTGCGATTTTCATGCAAGGCACGATTGGAGGCGTCGAAATCAAGCATGGGTTCAGGATCAGCTTTACGCGCCACCAGATTGCCCCCTGAGCCGGTCTCTTCAAGGTTGCGCCTGCGAAGAAATTGCACTAAGTCCGTCATCTGATGGGCACTTGAGTCATTGACCGGAGGCGGTTTCAAAATGCTTGCCATGGCCATCGGCAAGACCTGCAGTTGCTCTTCAATCAATTTTACTGCTCGCTGACAGACTTCTTCACCGCTTAGTTTGTTCATGCGCCCTCCTTCATCAGGGTTGTATTGCGTGGAACACAAAGAAAACTTCCCAACGTGCAATCATACGAAAATTGACAGCAATAGCCTATGCGACAACGCAAGATTAGGGGCAGCGGAATGAAACTCGCAGAGTATGAAAGCAGATGGAAGAAGAAGCCCTCAGCCGGGTTGCGAATACCCTCTCTTCTATCAATAATCGCCCCTGGGCCAGTCCGTATAGCCCTTGGCACCCGCTCCGTAGTAGGAGTCATGCGCTGCCTCAGTCAATTCGACGCCGTAGCGCAGGCGCTCAACCAGGTCCGGGTTAGAAATGAACGGACGGCCAAACGCCACCGCATCGATATTGCCTTTGGCCCGGCGCTTGATCGCCATTTCCAGGTCGTAATCATTGTTGCCGATATAGGCCCCGCTGAACTGTGCGCTCAAAGCGTCCAGATCCACGCCTTCGGGTTCACTCCGTGAGCCGCCCGTTGATCCTTCGACAAAGTGCAGATAGGCCAGATCAAACTTGTTAAGCTGCTGGATCAGGTGGCTATATAACGTCATGACATTGCTGTCCAAAGGTATATTGCCAGTGTTATGCGTGATGGGCGAAAGTCGAATACCTACACGGTCACTGCTCCAGCCCTCCACAATGGCCTCGACCACCTCCAGTGTCAGGCGTGCGCGGTTTTCGATGGAGCCCCCATATTGGTCTTCGCGCTTGTTAGTCGAATCTCGTAAAAACTGATCCAGCAAGTAGCCGTTGGCTCCATGAATTTCCACACCATCGAAGCCGGCGCGTCTGGCGTTTTCAGCTGCCCACTTGTAGTCAGCGACTATGCCGGAAATCTCGTCGGTTTCCAGCGCACGCGGCATGGATACCGGCACCATGCCACTGATGGTGTAGGTTTCACCCTCTGCCTTAATCGCTGACGGCGCTACGGGCGCTTGGCCGTTGGGCTGCAATTCCGCGCTGGAAAATCGTCCCACATGCCACAACTGACACACGATCTTGCCGCCAGCCTCGTGCACCGACTCCGTTACTTTTTTCCAGCCAGAAACTTGTTCTTCTGTCCAGATACCGGGTGTGGAGGCATACCCCCGGCCTTGCGGCGAGATGTTGGTTGCTTCTGACACGATCAGGCCGGCGCTGGCACGCTGGGCATAGTAGGTGGCAAGCAAATCGGTCGGAACGCCCTCCTCGCCGCAACGGCTGCGGGTCAGTGGTGCCATTACGATACGGTTGGCAAGCTCGATGGCACCCATGTGCATAGGCGAAAACAGGTCGGTTCTGGTGCTGTTGTCTGTCATTCAAATATCCTCATTGAACAATCTGATTGCCTGAGGAGCAGATCAAAAATAATAGAAAGAGAAGGGAGCACGATTAATGCCATGAGTCGTGCCTATGTGTCTATCTAAAGGTGGGCTTTTTTCATATGTCTTAGCGGCCACTAGGGAATCCTGCTGGTGTTGTTTAAGTTTGCGACAAAAATAGGGAATACAGAGCTAGTGATCTAAAAGCAAAGTCTCTTAATGTGATGCATTGGCCAAATCGCCAGATTCATCCGTTAAGACCGAGTTTTCACACATCAAGCCTTGAAAAAAAAGATCTTGCTATGGGCAGTTCACTACACCTTCAGCCAAATTTTGTAGCCCAAAGTCCATTGTCTAGCACTGGTCACAAAGGGATTGGCATGTCTCATCCGTTTTGCAATCCTCTGATCCAGCTCTTTGTCCCAAGCAGAAACGGCAAGCTGCTTATGCCAAGCCATCAGT
>JBBSSV010000245.1:0-2982 GCA_038241705.1 Burkholderiales bacterium
CATGACTTCTACGCGAAGCGGTTGTTTGGTTAGAATTTCGTAAAAATCGCTTTCCTACAGCGTGCGACCGCTTCTCGATTGCTTCTTTTAAGCTTATATGGAACAATAGGTTCGTATTTTTCTGATCCTCGTTCAGAGAAACTTGATAACCGCTAGGTGCCAACCTTGCGGTTTTTTTTGCTTCAAGCTCCCGAAACAGGCATAGGCTGCCTTGAGAAAAGACGAGGCTGTCGCGCGCGAGGAACGCTATCCGGCCAGCAAAGCGCTCAACAAAACAGAAACTGAATAGGGAGGGTCAGAACGACCCGAGAGGTCAACCAGTCACTCGCGTTCAAGAAATGGGATCTTGGACTTCTTGCAGCTGCAGTGCTTCGTACTTGGCTTGCAACTGTTTTGGCGTTTCGCGCCAGGCGGGGTCAAAGGGGATGCAACTGACCGGGCACACCTGCTGGCACTGTGGCTCGTCGAAGTGGCCGACGCACTCGGTGCAACGCGTGGAGTCGATCTGATAAATTTCCGGGCCCATGAAGATTGCGTCATTCGGGCATTCCGGCTCACATACATCGCAATTGATGCAATCGTCAGTGATGATCAAGGCCATGTGTCCTCCTCCTGACAAGACGATGGCGTTGCTGCGTTGGCAGTAGATGGCGCTTCGCTAATGCCTGCCTGCGTTTTCAGTTCAATTGAAACGGTTTCGACCATCGGCAATTTTTTCCTTGAGCCAGCGTTCGACCGAAGGAAACACGAACTTCGAGACATCGCCGCCCAGGATAGCAATCTCGCGCACGATGGTGCCCGAAATGAACTGATACTGATCCGACGGTGTAAGAAACATGGTTTCAACATCCGGCAACAGATAGCGGTTCATGCCAGCCATCTGAAATTCGTATTCAAAGTCAGATACCGCCCGCAATCCACGCAAGATGACGCGGGCGTCATGCCTACGCACGAAGTCGCCCAGCAAACCGGAAAAACTTTCGATCACGACATTGGGGTAATGCCCCAGCACTTCATTAGCGATGACCAGGCGTTCCTCAAGGGTGAAGAAGGGACGCTTGTGCTTGCTGTCGGCGACGCCCACAACAAGCTTGCCAAACAGACCAGAGGCGCGTCGCACCAGGTCTTCGTGACCGCGGGTAAGCGGGTCAAATGTTCCTGGATATATGGCTGTGACCATCGGGTCTCCTTTGAAACCTAATACAAAAGAGGCGCATTATGCCTCATTTTCGGCCGGCTCTTGCCGAGCAAGAAGATGAAAAAACACCATTCCGGCCCGATCTGCGCGCAAAATTTTCCATCCTTGAAGCCATTCGGGCGGTGCAGCAGCGTCCAGCGCCTGTTCAAGTTCAACATATACCATGCCGCCCGGACACAGCCAGTTAGCGCAATCCGGTAAGAGTTGCGGCATCCATTCTTGCTGGTAGGGCGGGTCAAGAAAAATTAGGTTGAAACACGGCGCGGTATGTGTGCTCGATTGCCGCAGAAAGCGGCGTGCGTCGGCACGCACCACGGTAATCTGTTCGGCCTGCAACTTGGTCCGCGCAGCTTCGATGCATTGCAGCGCCGGTGCTGCATTTTCCACCAATGTAACGTGCGCTGCACCGCGGCTGGCGGCCTCAAAGCCCAGCGCCCCGCTGCCAGCAAACAGATCCAGGCAGCGTAAGGAAGACCACTCATTGCCGAGCAAAAAACCCAGCCAGTTGAACAGTGTCTCACGCACTCGGTCGGGCGTCGGACGCAGGTCCGGAATGTCTGGTACGGCCAAAGGCGTACGTTTCCATTGGCCGCCGATGATGCGTATCTGGTGGCGACCCCCGCCTATACTTTTGGGCGAAGTCGGCTTAGCGCGCGTTTGCTTGCGCCGTAGGTTGGGACTCATGGTTTTTCCTGCGCGCCGACCACAACCGTCGTCAATGCCTGAGTGGAAATCTTGCGATTAAAGGCAGCCTTGATCTGTTCAATGCTGGTCTGTGCCACCTGATCAGTCCAGGTGTCGAGATAGTCCAGAGGCATACCGTAATAGCCGATCATGGCCACGTTATCCAGAATCTTGCTGTTGCTATCCAAGCGCAGGGCAAAACCACCAATCAGATTGTCCTTGGCTGCCTGCAATTCCTGCTCAGTAGGGCCGGTGCCAAGAAAGTCGGCCAGCACGGCATACACCACCTTCAACGCTTCGTCCGCCTGGTCCTTCTGTGTTTGCAGGCTGATCATGTACGGGCCACGCTGCGCCATCGGATTGAAGTAACCATAGGCCCCGTAGGCCAAGCCGCGTTTTTCGCGCACTTCTTGCATCAAGCGCGAGACGAAACCGCCGCCACCGAGGGCATAATTGCCGACCAGCAGCGCAAAGTAGTCCGGGTCGCCGCGTGTTAGCGCCGGCTCACCCAGAAGGATATGGGCCTGGGTGGCGGGGTGGGCAACCCGTTCTTCCTTGGCGACAGGCTCAGGCACCGGCGGCAAGTCGGGCAAGGGTTGGCCCTGTGGCAAGCGCCGGGTAAGTTCACGCGCCAGCACATCAGCTTCTTGGCGGCTGAGGTCGCCCACAAAGGTCACGACTGCACGGTTGGCCACATAGTGAGCCGCATGAAACCGCTGCAGGTCTTCCCGCATGACGGCCGTGACGGATTCAACCGAAGCGGTCGCCGCATATGGGTGCTCTCCATAGGCCAGGCGCCAGAAGGCGCGTTCGGCCAGCGATGCCGGCCGCGTCAGTTGCTCCTTGATGGCGGCGATGGTACGCGCCTTGTCCCGCGCCAAGAAGTCCTGCGGAAAGGCCGGCTGCGCCAGCAGACGCGCCAGTAACTGCACGGCGCGGTCACGTTCAGCGGCGCTGGACAAAGTACGCAAGGAAGCACCGGCCCGATCCGCACTTGCGCTGCCGCCACGCTCGGCGGCAATGTCGGCGAAGCCGTCCGAAATCTCAGCCTCGCTCAGCGCTGGCTCATGCGTTCCATCGGCCAGACGCGCTGCCTGCAC
>JBBSSV010000246.1:0-2973 GCA_038241705.1 Burkholderiales bacterium
GCCGAGGCGGCATCGATCCAGTAACCGTCCCAGCCGGCAGCGCGCAGCTTGGGAAAGACCTCATTGGTGTAATCGCCACCCTGACAGGTGATGATGATCTCGCACTGCTTCAGCGCGTCGATGTCGTTGGCATCACGCAGCGTAGTGTCCTGCTTTGCCATAGCCGGGGCTTTGCCGCCGGCATTCGAGGTCGAAAAGAAGATGGGGTCAATCCGGGAAAAATCGTTTTCTTCCTGCATGCGCTGCATGAGCACCGAGCCCACCATCCCGCGCCATCCGACTAAGCCAACTTTTTTCATCCTTGTCCCCAATGCGACGCAGGTCCCACCTGCTGTCGTGGTCAGTGATCAGTATGCGGCAAGTGGGACTTACCGTGCCTCTGTCCTTCTCGACGGATGAAGGCCGCTCAGGCCAGCGCCTTGAGCACGGCGGCCCCCATTTCGCGGGTGCCGACCTTGGTGGTACCGGCTTCGTAGATATCGGCCGTACGCAGGCCTTGCGCCAGTACCTGCTTGACTGCGGTTTCGATCCGATCCGCCTGCTCGTCCTTGTTGAAGGAATAGCGCAGCATCATCGCCGCTGACAAAATAGCTGCCAGCGGATTGGCAATGTTCTGGCCCGCGATGCTGGGTGCCGAACCATGGGATGGCTCGTACAAGCCCTTGTTGTTGGCATCCAGCGATGCCGATGGCAGCATGCCGATGGAGCCGGTCAACATGGCGGCAGCGTCCGACAGAATGTCGCCGAACATGTTGCCGGTAACGATGACGTCGAATTCCTTGGGCGCACGCACCAGTTGCATGGCGGCGTTATCGACATACATATGGTCCAGCGCCACATCTGGATACTCAGCATGGATCTCGGTCACGATTTCTTTCCAAAACTGGAAGGTTTCGAGCACGTTAGCCTTGTCCACGCTGGTCAAGCGCTTGCTGCGCTTTTGCGCGGCCTGAAAGGCAACATGGGCAATCCGGCGGATTTCTGGCTCAGCATAACGCATGGTATCGAAGCCCTCGCGCGCACCCTTGAAAGGGCCGTCTGGCGCTTCGCGCATGCCACGCGGCTGACCGAAATAGATGTCGCCTGTCAGTTCGCGCACGATCATGATATCCAGTCCGGACACCACTTCCGGCTTGAGCGTGGATGCGCCTGCCAATTCCGGATACAGGATCGCAGGGCGGAAATTGGCAAACAGGCCCAAGTGCTTGCGCAAGCCGAGAATCGCTTGCTCAGGACGTAGTGCCCGTTCCAGCTTGTCGTATTTCCAGTCCCCTACCGCACCAAACAGGATCGCATCGGCGTCCTTGGCAAGCTGCAGGGTGGCGTCGGGCAAGGGATGGCCATGGGCTTCGTAGCCAGCACCGCCGACCGGGGCGGTTTCCATCTCGAATTGTTCACCCAGCGCGTTCAAGACATTGGCCGCCTGCTCGATGATTTCGGTTCCGATGCCGTCACCCGGCAAGATTGCAATTTTCATGATGTGTGTACGTGAGTTGGAAAAGCCAGGCCTCGGTCACAGACAAAAACGCTGTCACCGGGCATAACGAAAAATCAGATGGTATTAGCCAGCCAAGGCTGCTGAACCAGGTGGCGCGCCTCGAAATCGCGGATCTTGTCGGTCTGCTGCAGGGTCAGTCCTATGTCGTCAAAGCCATTTAAAAGACAATACTTACGGAAGGCATCGACCTCGAAGGAAGAGGAAAAACTGCCATCGCTGGCACGTACCACTTGGTTTTCCAGATCGACGATGAGGCGAAAGCCTAGGTGAGCTTTGACGGTCTCAAATAGACGGTCGACTTCTGTCTCATCCAGCACAATCGGCAGAATGCCGTTCTTGTAGCAGTTGTTGAAGAAAATGTCGGCAAAGCTGGGCGCGATGATGGCGCGAAAACCGTATTGTTCCAGCGCCCAAGGTGCGTGTTCGCGCGAGGAGCCGCAGCCAAAATTCTTGCGTGTCAGCAAGATGGATGCGCCCTGATAGCGTTCCTGATTCAACACGAAGTCCGGATTTAGCGGACGCTGGCTGTTGTCCCGACCGGGTTCGCCCACATCCAAGTAGCGCCATTCATCGAACAGGTTGGGGCCAAAACCGGTGCGCTTGATCGACTTCAGGAATTGCTTGGGGATGATGGCATCGGTGTCCACATTGGCCCGGTCGAGGGGTGCCACCAATCCATCCACTACAGTAAATTTATTCATCTGCATTCACATTAATTTGAGTCGGTTGCTGCGAGCTGCGTGTCTTTCCGCCAAGGCTTGGACCTTATCTAGCAGTGAAATTTCGCGCTACTCTGGTTCAGCTTCTCATCCGCCGCCTGCGTGACTTGGTAATCCAAAAGCAGCACAGCGAAAACACCAGCGCCAGCAGCATTCGGGTGTGCTTGTCTGCCTCGTTATTTGTAGGTGCGTACGTCCACAAAATGGCCGGCGATGCCGGCGGCGGCGGCCATGGCGGGCGACACTAAATGGGTGCGGCCACCCGCGCCTTGCCGGCCTTCAAAGTTGCGGTTCGAAGTCGAGGCACAGCGTTCGCCCGGCTCGAGTCGGTCGGCATTCATCGCCAGGCACATGGAACAACCCGGATCGCGCCATTCGAAGCCGGCTTCCTGGAAAATCACATCCAGGCCTTCGCGCTCGGCCTGCTCCTTGACCAGGCCCGAACCCGGCACCACCATCGCCAGCGTGACGTTGGCGGCGCGCTGCTTACCCTTGACAACCTCGGCGGCGGCGCGCAAATCCTCGATGCGGGAATTGGTGCAGGAACCGATGAACACTTTGTCGATGGCAATCTCGGTGATCGGTGTATCCGCCGTCAACGCCATGTAAGCCAAGGCTTTTTCCATGGCGTCACGCCTGACCAGATCGGTTTCCCGGGCCGGATTAGGCACTCTATCATCCACCGCCACCACCATTTCGGGCGAAGTGCCCCAGGTGACTTGCGGACGGACATCAGCGGCATTCAGTTTCACCACA
>JBBSSV010000247.1:0-2954 GCA_038241705.1 Burkholderiales bacterium
GCCACCTTATCCAGTAATCGCAACTCGTGCATCACCAGTTCTCCCACACGTCCGGAAGCAATTTCGCGTTCGCCACTGGAACGCAGGGCTTCTTCAATGCGATGGATTGCCTTGTCCACGTCTGGCGCCGGAACCGGCCGCTTGCGCAAAGCAAGCATCAGGCTGCCGCGCAGCTTGACTGGATCGTAATCTGTGCGATTGCCGTTTTTCTTGACGACAACAGGCATCGTCAACTCCGTGCGTTCATAAGTGGTGAAGCGCTTTTCACAGGCGACGCAACGACGGCGACGGCGAATGCTGTCTCCCTCGTCCGAAGGACGGCTATCCACGACCTGAGTATCTTCATGCTGGCAGAAAGGACATTTCATGGCGCAGGAAAGGGGGCGGTGTTAAGAGAGAGGATCGAAGAGGTCGGAAAACCATGTCGCACAGCATACGCTGTTTCCAGAGGTGCAATGCAAGCAAACCCCAGCAAGCACTTCACCCCTGGCGCCCGCTCAATCAGCCAGCGTAGACCGGAAAAGCATCCGTCATTTTTTTGACATCTGCCTTGACGCGCTCGATGGTCGCGACGTCGTCCCGGTTTTCCAGCATGTCGGCTATCAGATGACCCACCTTGATCGACTCTTCTTCCTTGAAGCCGCGAGTCGTCATTGCCGGGCTGCCCAGCCGGATGCCGGATGTCACCATCGGCTTTTCAGGGTCATTCGGAATGGCGTTCTTGTTGCAGGTCATGTGCGCTGAACCCAGCAGTGCTTCAGCATCCTTGCCATTGATGTTCTTGGCACGCAAGTCGACCAGCATCAGGTGCGACTGAGTACCGCCAGACACGATGCGCAGGCCGCGTTGGATCAATGTTTGCGCCAGAGCATCGGCATTTTTGATCACTTGCTGCTGATAGGTCTTGAATTCTGGCGCCAGAGCTTCCTTGAAGGCCACGGCCTTAGCAGCAATCACGTGCATCAGCGGACCGCCTTGCAAACCGGGGAAGATCGCGGAATTGATGACGCGCTCGAACTCGGGCTTCATCAGGATCACGCCGCCACGCGGGCCGCGCAGAGATTTGTGCGTGGTCGATGTGACGAAGTCAGCGTAGGGCACGGGATTGGGATAGACGCCAGCGGCGATCAGGCCAGCGTAGTGCGCCATGTCCACCATGAAATAGGCACCCACATCCTTGGCAACCTTGGCAAAGCGCTCGAAGTCGATTTGCAGGGAATAGGCTGAAGCGCCGGCTATGATCAGCTTCGGCTTGTTTTCGTGAGCCAGACGCTCCATCGCGTCGTAATCGATCTCTTCCTTTTCATTCAGACCGTAGGACACGACATTGAACCACTTGCCTGACATGTTCAGTGCCATGCCGTGGGTCAAGTGACCACCTTCGGCCAGCGACATGCCCATGATGGTGTCGCCAGGATTCAACATGGCCAGGAACACGCCCTGGTTGGCTTGCGAGCCGGAGTTGGGCTGGACGTTGGCAGCTTCTGCACCAAACAGTTCCTTCAGGCGATCAATGGCCAGCGTTTCGGCGATATCGACATATTCGCAGCCGCCGTAATAACGCTTGCCGGGATAGCCTTCGGCGTACTTGTTGGTCAGCTGCGAACCTTGTGCTTCCATCACGGCCGGCGAGCAATAGTTCTCCGAGGCGATCAGCTCGATATGGTCCTGCTGACGGGCGTTTTCAAGCTGAATCACCGACCACAGCTCAGGGTCGACATTGGCAAGGGTTTGGTCTTTTGCAAACATGAAGTACTCCAATCAATCGTTAGATAGGGCAAGCCGTCCCAGACGCACAGCAGCGCTAAGCACGCATAATCGCGCAACTGATGGCGGTTTGCCTAAATCGAATGAGGGCCAGGAAAAAGGAAATACGGGCAGCCTCAAACGCTCTTCCATCTTGGCTACCCAGGCGCACGGCTGTTGAAATCCCACGCTCCCTGATGGATATCCATCTTTTCAAGGCCTGCTTGGCCCTGAATTTTCGCCAGTTACGTGGGACGAAATGGTCAGCTATTGTAGATTAGGGCTTCGCTTTGGGCAAGAAAGGAGCAAGCTGGGCGCGCCATTCAAACCACTGCGCCGTCAGAGAAATTCTTTTTGCAACCAAAGGTCAGGAAATCAAGCACTCAGCGCCTTCTGTGACCGCATGAGAAAAAGGTATCATGCGGCGCAATTGCCGAGCTAACCATACGTGCTCCTCCTGCGCGGCTGCACTCACCTTTCCTTTTCCGAATGTCATGCCCGTGCCCGATTTCGGTCCTCTCGCATCCGAGCTACTATTTACTGCTGCAGACCAGGGCCAAGCCCCCTGCTTTGCCCTGCTCGATGACTGTACTGCCACGCTGGCCAATCCCAGTTCGCGCCTCTACACGGATTATGCAGGCACACTATCCTGCACGAAGGGCGCGCAGTTACCAGCACTGTTGACAAGCTTGGAGCACGCGCTGGCACAAGGCTGGCATGCAATGCTCTTGCTGGATTATGAGCTTGGCCAGATCGATTCCAATCAGACAGTTGAAGCCAGCTCTGGCGCCGAGGGTCAGGCACTGATATTCAAGGGTTGCCGCCTGCTGGATGCAGCAGGCGTGCAAAGCTGGCTGGCCAGTGCATGTGAAAGCGCACTGCCAGGCTCAGGCTCCGAGCCTGCAGGCATCAGCCAATGCCGTGCCAGTGTCAGCCAGAAAGAATTCATGGCTGCACTCGCACGCATCCATACTTACTTGGGTGCCGGCGACACCTATCAGGTGAATTACACCTACCGCTTGCAGGCTGACGCCTACGGCTCTCCTGTGGCCTTGTACCAGCGGCTGCGCGTGCGCCAGCCAGTGCCCTACGGTGCCCTGATCACCCTGCCGGACGGCGCCACCATCTTGTCGTTCTCTCCTGAACTGTTTGTGCGTCATGAGCAGGGACGGCTGACTGCCCGGCCAATGAAAGGCACAGCTGCGGCC
>JBBSSV010000248.1:0-2950 GCA_038241705.1 Burkholderiales bacterium
CTCGTGCCTGAACGGTGCTGGCGTCAGCCTCGGCTGCCTTGAAATAAATATAAAGATGCTCCATCACTCAGGATCGGGTAGAGCGTAGGGCAAGGGGAGAAACTCCAGCTGCGGGCCCGTTGCGCTTTCCAAGTGAACGCTGCCTTCGCTCAAGGATGTCATCTTGATTTCGACCAGACACTCTGCGTGCTGACCATCGGGATGCGGTGCCGCATTGACCACCATCCCACAGGGCTGGTTGGGATCGCTGCTGGAAAACACTTCCATACCTGCTGCTGCGCTGGTATCGGCCACTTGTGCATACTGCATGCGCCGCTTGAGCTTGCCCAAATACTGGCTGCGAGCCACGATTTCCTGGCCAGGAAAGCAACCTTTCTTGAAGTTGACGCCCCCTACCGCTTCGTAGTTGATCATCTGCGGCACGAATTTTTCCTGTGTGGGGAGCGTCACCTGTGGAATGCCGCTGCGCACTTCGGAAAGCTGCCAGAACTGGGCACCAACCGCCGGAGTATCTTCGGTCAGAACCGGCCAAATCTCCTGCGCTTGAGCAACGGGCACCACCATCTGAAAGCGGGCACTGCCCTGAACATCCGGCAGGCGTAGCAAGGTGCCAGTCTGACTTTCGACTTTTTCGTAAGGCGCATCCGGCAAGGTTTCAAACCAATGCGACAGCGCATTGCTCTCGGGCGGCAGCGACACACCCAATACTGCGTACTGATCCGACATGTCGTTGATCGGTGCCTTGGCGCGCATGCGAAACATTTCCAGGCGCTTTTGAATGGCTGGGCGCAGTTCGCGTGGCAGTTGCAGCCAGATGACCTCATCAGACTTCCACATCAGCATGGTCGCCAGCAACCGCCCCTTGGGTGTGCAATAGCCAGCCAGCCTGACATCGGATTCGGACAGGCTCTCGACGTCATTGGTCAACTGGGTGTGCAAGAAGGAAGCGCCATCTTCGCCGCTAATAGCAATCAAGCCAACATCGGTCAAGGGTGTGACGAAAGCAACCGGAACCTGTCCCGGTGTCACGGTCGTTGCAGCCGGTTCAAAACCGCTGATCGTTTGCGTGGCCGGGTCCAGACGTGCGCCATTGCGCACCAGAAAGTCCTGCCAGGAAAGATTGTTTTCAGTCATAAGCTCGGTGAATTCAAGGTTGCACGGATTATCATTAGGGCCTCTTTACTAACAACTGATTATAGTGGTGCTGCAAAAACGTGTTGAGCAGCGCTGTTTTCATCGAAAGACACTTGTGAAAAAACTCTTCTTTTTTCTGCTGATACTCCTGATTCTGATCGGCGGAACCTTGCTGTTGTGGGCCAACCAGCCCTTGCTGGACAAAGGCAGCGAACCTATTGGCTTTGGCATCAAGCCGGGTAGCGGCGTGCGTGCCTCTGGCCAGCAAGTTGCCGATGCCGGCGTTCCGTTGCAACCGTTGGCATTCGAAGTGCTGGCTCGCGTGACCGGCAACAGCACGCGGCTCAAGGCCGGCAGCTACGCACTGGAAGCGGGGACGACGCCCCTAGGCTTGGTGCAACAGATCGCCAAGGGTCAGTTTGCCCATGAGTCTCTGGCCATCATCGAGGGCTGGAATTTTCGGCAGATGCGCGCTGCTATTGCTGCCAATACGGCGCTCAAGCACGATACGCTCGATCTGAGCGATGCGGAACTCTTGGCCAAGGTGGCGCCCAATTCTGAATATAGCCATCCCGAAGGCCTGTTTTTCCCCGACACCTATCTGTTCGCTAAGGGTGCCAGCGAACTCCAGGTCTATCGCCAAGCCCATGCTTCGCTGATGAAGCGCCTGCAGGTCGAATGGGAAAAGCGTGACCCTGATCTGCCTTACAAAACCCCTTATGACGCCCTGATCATGGCGTCTATCATCGAAAAAGAAACTGGACGCGAAGCCGAGCGCGCCACGGTGGCAGCGGTGTTCATCAACCGCCTGCGCCTAGGCATGTTGCTACAGACCGATCCCACCGTGATCTATGGCATGGGCGAACGCTATGAAGGTCGTATTCGCAAGCGAGACCTACTGACCGACACTATCTACAACACATATACTCGAGCTGGCCTGCCGCCTACGCCGATTGCTCTGCCGGGTGCGCGCTCGCTGCGTGCAGCCTTCCGTCCAGCCCAGACCAAGGCCTTGTACTTTGTCGCACGCGGTGACGGCACCAGTCACTTCTCCAACAGCTTGGATGAGCACAACCGGGCCGTGGACAAGTTCCAGCGCGGACGCTCCGTCACCATTTCTCCTTCAGTCATGCAGGATGACGCCAAGCGCGACATGCCTGTTGGCCCCGCGCTGGAAGCCACCATAAATGAACCAAATGTGGCAGCGCCGGAGGACAGTGCGGCACCTTCCCAAGCCATTGGCAAAGAAGCGAGCACACCTGCTTCCTGACTTCGACCCACCGACCACAAGAGGGCGCTTGCCCGAGGCACCATGACAGTTGGAAAATTTATCACCTTTGAAGGCATCGACGGTGCCGGCAAATCGACCCATATTGACTTTGTCGCAGAACGCCTGCATCAGGCTGGCTACAGCGTCATCACCACTCGTGAACCTGGTGGCACCGTGTTAGGCGAGCAGTTGCGGGCGTTGCTTTTGCATGAGGCCATGCATGTCGAAACAGAAGCCTTGCTGATGTTTGCCGCCCGACGCGAACATTTGGCTCAGGTGATCGAGCCTGCCTTGGCGCGGGGTGACTGGGTGATCTCAGACCGCTTTACTGATGCCAGTTTTGCCTACCAAGGCGGCGGAAAAAAACTGGCGCTGACCAAACTCGAAGCGCTTGAGCAATGGGTACACCCCACGCTGCAACCTGATCTGACCTTGCTGTTTGATGTTTCACCTGAAGTGGCACGCGCGCGGCTGGACGCCTGTCGCACACCTGATAAATTCGAGCAGGAACAGGAAGAATTTTTTACGGCCAGCCGTAATGAATAC
>JBBSSV010000249.1:0-2940 GCA_038241705.1 Burkholderiales bacterium
AGGCGTGCTCGGCTGGCAGGAATTCGTGGTGGCTGCGGTGCTGCTGCTGATTCCGGTGAGTTTGATCGTGCGCCAACCGGATTTGGGCACCTCGCTACTGGTGCTGGCCTCGGGGTTCTATGTGATTTTTCTGGCTGGGCTGTCCTGGAAAGTCATCTTTGGGGGGCTGCTGGCCAGCGCTGCCAGTCTGCCGCTGGCGTGGAGTGTGTTGCACGACTATCAGCGCCACCGCGTGATGACCCTGATCGACCCTATGTCCGATCCGCTGGGCAAGGGCTTCCATATTATTCAGTCAACCATTGCCATTGGCTCGGGCGGCCTGTTCGGTAAAGGCTGGCTGCAAGGCACCCAGTCGCACCTGCAGTTCATCCCGGAAAGCACCACAGATTTCATTTTTGCGGTGTATTCGGAGGAGTTCGGTCTGGTAGGCAACATGATATTGCTGGTGTTATATTTGCTGCTGATCGCGCGCGGGCTGGTGATTGCGGCCAACGCGCCAAGCTTATTTGCGCGGCTGCTGGCCGGCTCCCTGACCCTGATGTTATTTACCTATGCCTTCGTCAACATGGGCATGGTCAGCGGGATTTTGCCGGTGGTCGGCGTGCCGCTGCCGTTCATGAGTTATGGCGGCACCGCTTTCATGACCCTGGGAATTGGCGTGGGCATGCTGATGAGCATCCAGCGCAATCGCAAGCTGATGCAATCCTGAGGTGTAATACAAAAAGCCGGATACCGCAGCGCACACCCCCGCACACAGCAAGACGGCCGAATGCACGTCCAACGCAAGCCTGTTCACCAGTGGCTTGCGGGTTCAGATTTTTTCAATGTTCAATCGACTTCCTATTGGAGCCAACATGCCGCGCAAGATTTCTATCGGGCACCCCCTGACTGTTTTTTTATTGGCCAGCGCCCTGGGCTTGAGCGGATGCAGCAGTACCAAGCCACCGGCATCGACCAAGTCGGCGCAGGGGGCCAAGCCGCGGCCCGCGCTCGGCAAGCGACCGGCTTTGCCGCCTGCAGGGTCGGGCCGGGGCGGCTACTACATGGATGACGGGCCGGGTGACACGGTGCCGGACAACCTGGAATCCCTGGCCGATGCCATCCCACGCCTCGATCCTTATTCCACGCGGGGCAACAAGCCGTACGTGGTCTTTGGCAAGTCCTACACCCCTTTTACTGACGACCGTCCCTACAAGGTGCGCGGCCACGGCAGCTGGTACGGCAAGAAATTCCACGGCAACCAGACCTCTTCCGGCGAACTCTACGACATGTACGAGATGACCGCCGCCCATCCCACCCTGCCGATTCCCTCGTATGCCCGCGTCACCCATGTGGCCAGCGGCCGCCAGGTGGTCGTGCGCGTTAACGACCGCGGCCCTTTCTTGGCGGGGCGGGTGATCGATCTGTCGTATACCGCCGCGTTGAAACTGGGCTATTTGCAGCAGGGCAGTGCCGAGTTGGAAGTCGAACGCTTGCTGCCGGACGAAATTGTGCGCTTGGCAAAGGCGCGCAACGCCGGCGAGGCCGAATTGTCTTCGGATGCGATCCAGTTGGCGCGGAATGAATTTGCCTCGGAAAGCAACGGCCCCATCTCCCAGATCCGGCAGACCTCAGGCCCGAGCTTGGTTCAGGCACCCGCCGGCCAGTCGCTGGCAGTCTTTCGTCCCGCCACCACCACGCCTGGCAGCAGCAGCTTTTATCTGCAACTGGGGGCTTTCGCCCAGCATACGAATGCGGCCATCGTCCACAGTCGCCTGAGCCAGAACTGGCTAGCTGATCTGCCCCAGCCAGAACTGGCTCAGACCGATAGCCTGTACCGGATCTACACGGGTCCCTTCGCCAGCCGTGACCAGGCTTACGCGGCAGCGGCTCAGTTGCAAAGCAATGGCATGCCCCAGGCGCTGATCGTCCAGCGCTAATCGTCTTCGCTCTTTAGAGCCAAGGCGCGCTGGTATAGCGTCTTCTTTTTCTGACCAGTGATCTGGGCGGCCAGGGCGGCGGCCTGACTCACAGGGCAGGATGCCAGAAGGATCTGCAGAATACGCTCGGCTTCGGCGTCTAGTGCAGTGTCGGCCGACGCGACTTGTGCGCCCTCCAACAACAGCACGAATTCACCCTTTTGGTGCTGCGGGCTGGCTTCCAGCCAGGCCGAGGCTTCATGCAGAGGACAACGGTGGATTTCCTCGAACAGCTTGGTCAATTCGCGCGCAATCACCAGCTGGCGCTGGGGCTCGAACACGGCGGCCAAGGCGGACACTGTTTCTGTGATCCGGTGGGGCGCTTCATAAAATACCAGCGTCGCCGTCATCGAGCGTAAGGCTTCCAGCGCAGTCTGGCGTTGCATCGCTTTAGCCGGTAAGAATCCCACGAAATGAAACTGGTCGTTTTGCAAACCGCTGGCTGAAAGCGCAGCCACAACCGCCGCCGGGCCGGGCAAGGGGATCACCCGCAAGCCAGCCGTGCGCACGGCATCGACAATCCGCGCCCCCGGATCGGACACCGCAGGCGTGCCAGCATCGGACACCAGCGCAATCCGTTCGCCGGCCTGGAGCCGGGCGATGAAGCGCTCGGCCACGTCGCGCTCGTTGTGCTGATGGGCGGCTATTAAGGTCTTGGACAGGCCATAGCGGTGCAGCAGATGCGCGGTGTTGCGCGTGTCTTCGCAGGCCACCACATCGGCCAGTGCCAGCACGTGCAGGGCGCGTAGACTGATATCGCCCACGTTTCCGATCGGCGTTGCCAACACATATAATGCCGATACAGGGAAATCCTGCGCGGCAACATCGCGAAGCAGCGGTAATACGCCAGAAAAAGACAAGTCAGAGTGGCTCATAGGGGACGATGTATGTGGGGCAAATTAACGACAGTGTACTGGCTGGTGGCAGCGCTCGGCCTGGGCAGCGCAGCGGTCAATGCGGCTCCGTCGCCATCCATGCCAGC
>JBBSSV010000250.1:0-2879 GCA_038241705.1 Burkholderiales bacterium
CCAGCAGCAGCTTCCAGTGCCACGGCTCCTGAGTTAGCTGCTGCCCCAAATACAGCAGCTGAGAATAACCAGCTGGTGTTGAAACTGCGCCAGGATTCCTGGCTGGACATTCGCGGCGCCGATAACAGCTTGGTCTTTTCGGGCTTGGGCAAAGCAGGTGAGACAAAGACGATCGACATGCAGCAAGCGCTCAATCTCAAGGTTGGCAATGCTGTTGGCGTGAACGCGACCCTTCGGGGTAAGTCGTTTGATTTGCGTGCAGGCCAGCGCGGTAACGTAGTACGTTTGACCTTGGAATGAACTCAGCATGACCTCTTCCCAGCTTCCCATTGCTTCCGGCCCGCTTGCGCGACAAGTACGGCGTCAGGTTGGTATCCGTCACGGTGCTCGTGAAATCCTTGTCGGCGGCGCTGCGCCCATCGTGGTGCAGTCCATGACTAATACCGATACGGCCGACGCCATCGGCACGGCAATCCAGGTCAAGGAGTTGGCGCGCGCCGGCTCCGAACTGGTGCGCATCACCGTTGACACGCCGGCCGCTGCCGCTTCTGTGCCAGCCCTTCGCGAGCAACTGGACCGGATGGGCGTGGATGTACCCTTAGTAGGGGACTTTCACTACAACGGCCACACCTTGTTGACGCAGTTTCCAGAGTGCGCACAAGCACTGTCGAAATACCGTATCAATCCGGGCAACGTGGGGCAGGGCGCCAAGCGCGACACCCAGTTTGCGCAAATGATCGAAGTGGCTTGCCGCCATGACAAGCCGGTGCGCATCGGCGTCAACTGGGGCAGCCTGGATCAGGCGCTGCTGGCGCGGATCATGGACGAGAACGCCAATCGGTCAGAGCCTTGGAGCGCCCAAGCGGTGATGTACGAAGCTTTGATCGTGTCCGCGATCGACAACGCTCATCGGGCCGAGGAAGTTGGGCTGGCCGGCGATAAAATCATTCTGTCTTGCAAAGTGTCTGGCGTACAGGATCTGATCGCTGTCTATCGTGAGTTGGCCCAACGCTGCGACTATCCTCTGCATCTAGGATTGACTGAAGCTGGTATGGGCAGCAAGGGTATTGTCGCCTCGACCGCAGCCATGGGCATCCTGTTGCAGCAAGGCATTGGCGATACCATTCGAGTATCGCTGACCCCGGAGCCAGGCGGGGATCGCACACGTGAAGTGATCGTGGCACAGGAAATTTTGCAAACCATGGGCCTGCGCAAATTCACCCCCATGGTGATTGCTTGCCCAGGATGCGGGCGCACGACCTCAACCGTGTTCCAGGAACTGGCTGACAATATCCAGACTTTCCTGCGCGACCAGATGCCGGCCTGGAAAAAACAGTATCCGGGAGTCGAGGGCATGAACGTGGCTGTGATGGGCTGTATCGTCAACGGTCCCGGTGAATCCAAGCATGCAGACATTGGTATCAGCCTACCAGGTACTGGCGAGTCCCCGGCAGCGCCAGTGTTCATTGATGGTGCTAAGGCAATGACCTTGCGTGGAGAACACATTGCTCGCGAATTTCAGGACATTGTCCAAAATTACGTGCAGCGTCGCTATGGGTAGGAGTCTTTCATCGTCTAAGTGCAGACTAAGCCATTGATTGAAAGGCGGTCCAAGATAGCATTTTCAACCACCTGTTATCTGGCCTGTCATGTTGGCTTTTGGTGCGGCGCCTACATTTAAGCAATGGCTTGGTCTTCTGACTTTCTGGAAAGACCGGCCTCGTACCATTGAAATGAAATGCTTTAACTGGTTCCAACACTATGTCAAACAATAAAAAAATGCAAAAAATCAGTGGCGTCAAAGGCATGAATGACATCCTGCCAGCGGATGCTCCATTGTGGGAATTGTTTGAAAACACCATACAAACCATTCTCAAAAGCTATGGCTTTCTGCAGTTGCGCACGCCTATCGTTGAGCCGACCGCTGTTTTTGCGCGCGGTCTGGGTGCCGTGACCGACATTGTCGAGAAGGAAATGTATTCCTTTATCGATAGCATGAACGGTGATGAGTTGACCTTGCGACCGGAATCCACGGCCGGTGTGGTGCGTGCCGTGGTTGAGCACAATCTGAGCTACGATGGTCCCAAGCGGCTGTGGTACGCCGGTCCGATGTTTCGGCATGAGCGGCCACAACGCGGGCGCTACCGACAATTTCACCAAGTAGGTGCAGAAGCGATTGGCTTCACAGGCCCTGATATTGACGCCGAACTGATCATGATGTGCCAGCGTATGTGGGACGATCTGGGGCTGCAGGAGATTCGGCTCGAATTGAATTCTATCGGCGATGTAGAAGAGCGCGAGCAACACCGCGAGGCGCTGATCGCTTACTTCGAACAGCATGCCGAACAACTCGATGCAGATGCTCAGCGCCGTCTGCACAGCAACCCCCTGCGCATCCTGGACACCAAAAATCCAGCGATGCAGGATCTAGTCAATGCCGCACCCAAGCTGCTGGATTACTTGGGAGAAGAGTCCCGTGCGCACTTTGAAGGGGTACAAGCCATACTGCGGCATAACAACGTCCCCTTCACTATCAACCCCCGGTTGGTACGTGGCATGGATTACTACAACCGCACAGTGTTCGAATGGATCACGGATCAGCTGGGCGCGCAAGGCACGGTCTGCGGCGGCGGGCGTTATGATCCGCTGATAGAAATGTTCGGTGGTAAACCCACGCCAGCCTGCGGCTTTGCTATGGGCGTGGAGCGTCTGCTGGAACTGATGAAGGCCTCGGGTGAATACTACGCGCCCAACCAGTGCGACGTGTATGTCGTGCATCAGGGCGCAGCCGCCCAGTTGCAGGCAAGCGTGCTGGCCGAACGTCTGCGCGATGCGGGTCTGGATGTTGTGTTACATTGCGCCTCCGCAAGCGCCGGCAG
>JBBSSV010000251.1:0-2863 GCA_038241705.1 Burkholderiales bacterium
CCATTCCCTCTGTTACTATTTTGGTAAGCAATCAGGTCAGAATGTTAGCCAGAAAAGGAAAGCCGCATGAATGCACCCGAGGACAACAAAGAAGATCAGCGCCAGCAGTTTCGTCAGGCAGCGCTTGAATACCACGAGTTTCCATCGCCCGGAAAAATCAGCGTCACCCCCACCAAGCAACTCAGCAACCAGCGTGATCTGTCGCTGGCCTACACCCCGGGTGTGGCCGCCGCCTGTGAGGAAATCGTGGCCGATCCGGTCAATGCCTTCCGCTATACCCGGCGCGGTAACCTTGTGGGCGTGATCACCAATGGCACCGCCGTACTGGGCCTGGGCAACATCGGCGCCTTGGCTTCCAAGCCAGTCATGGAAGGCAAAGCCGTGCTGTTCAAAAAGTTTGCCGATATTGATGTTTTCGATATCGAGATTAATGAAAACGATCCCGACAAATTGTGCGACATTATTGCCGCGCTGGAGCCCACTTTTGGCGGCATCAACTTGGAGGACATCAAAGCCCCCGAATGTTTTGAGGTCGAGCGCAAGCTGCGCGAGCGCATGAACATCCCCGTTTTTCATGACGATCAGCATGGCACGGCCATCATCGTGGCCGCAGCCATCCTGAACGGCCTGAAAGTGGTAGGCAAGGACATGCGTGACTGCAAGCTGGTCACCAGCGGCGCCGGTGCCGCAGCGTTGGCCTGTCTGGAACTGCTGGTCGACATGGGTTGGCCGTTGGAAAACATTTTCGTCACCGATCTAGGCGGTGTGGTGCACGCTGGTCGCACAGAGCTGATGGACCCCAAGAAAGCCCAGTTCACCCAAAAAACTGAGGCACGCACCTTGGCAGAAGTCATCGGAGATGCTGACGTATTCCTGGGCTTGTCTGCAGGGGGCGTCCTCAAGCCCGAGATGCTGATGGCGATGGCACCGCGTCCAGTCATTCTCGCCTTGGCCAATCCCAACCCGGAAATGTTGCCCGAAGAGGCGCATGCCTTGCGGGATGACGTGGTGATGTGCACCGGACGCTCGGACTATCCCAACCAGGTCAACAATGTCCTGTGTTTTCCTTATATTTTTCGGGGAGCGTTGGATTGCGGTGCCACCATCATTAACCGCGAGATGGAAATTGCGGCAGTTCATGCCATTGCGGAACTGGCGCAGGCAGAGCAGTCGGAAGTAGTGGCTGCAACCTATGGCATTACCGACTTGTCATTTGGGCCCGAGTATCTGATCCCCAAGCCTTTCGATCCTCGGTTGCTGATTAAGATCGCCTCAGCAGTGGCTAAGGCAGCCAGCGAGTCGGGCGTGGCACTGCGGCCCCTGACAGTCATTGACGCTTACATCGACAAGCTGCAGCACTTTGTCTACCGCAGCGGCGCTTTCATGAAACCCATCTTTGCCGTGGCCAAGCAGGTTCCTATGGCGCGCAAACGCATCGTCTTTGCCGAAGGCGAGGAGGAACGCGTGTTGCGTGCAGTGCAGGTCGTGCTGGATGAAAGCCTGGCGCGTCCAATTCTGATTGGTCGGCCCGCTGTGCTGCAGCAGCGTATCGAGCGCTACGGTTTGCGCCTGCGTCCAGAGGTGGATTTCGATGTTATCAATCCCGAGCAAGATGATCGCTACCGTAGCTACTGGGAAAGCTATCTCGCCATGACCCGGCGTCAGGGCGTGACCGAGCAGTATGCGCGCCTGGAAATGCGTCGCCGCCATACCCTGATCGGTGCCATGGCCATTCACAAGGGCGACGCCGATGGCATGATCTGTGGAACCTTTGGCACTGCCGGCCTGCATCTGAAGTATGTGGAGCAAGTGTTGGGACGTCAAGCAGGGGTGCAGGTTTTTGCCGCTATGAACGCGCTGGTTTTGGCCGAGCGCCAATTGATTCTGGTCGATACTCATATCAACGAAAACCCGAACGCGCAGCAACTGGCTGAAATCACCCTGTTAGCCGCTGAAAAATTACGTAGTTTCGGGTTGGTGCCGCGCGTGGCACTACTATCGCACTCCAACTTCGGCAGCAGCGAGAGTGAATCGGCGCGCAAGATGCGCCAAGTGCTGGCGCTGGTGCGCGAACGGGCGCCAGAACTGGAAATCGATGGCGAAATGCACGGCGACACTGCACTTGACCCAGCCTTGTTGCATCGACTCATGCCGGACTCTTCTTTGAAGGACGAAGCCAATCTTCTGGTACTGCCCAACATCGACGCGGCCAACATAGCCTACAACCTTCTGAAAACCGCAGAAGGTAGCGGCATTGCCATCGGCCCAGTCCTACTGGGTTGCGCAAAACCAGTACATATTTTGACGCCATCCGCTTCCGTACGCCGTATCGTCAACATGACGGCGATCTGTGTGGCCGATGTAGTGCAACAGGAGGGCAACTGAGAAGCGCTTGGCTTTGGACAGGAAATGCCGCTTTGTCGTAGCAAAGCGAAAACTCTAGGACCTTGGGGGATGCCATATAGTCAAGGCGTTAGACAAACCGTATTTTTTACGCGAGCTTTTCAAGCCTGTCTCCAATAAATTTTAAAGCCAAGCTATAGGCTAAGCGTTAAGTCTTTCTACCAAAGAACCGAGAACTCAGCACATCAAAATGTTTATTGAAAAAATGTTGCACTCAAGAGATTTTCTGCCGTTACTAAGCAGAATAGTGTCTACAGGGGAGGAGATAATGATAAATTCGTACGGGTAAATTGTAAAAAATTTCTCTCCCGCAGGCGTGTGACGCTGGCAGTCGTGCAGGAGGGGGGTGATGATGAGTGCAGGTCCAACTTTCCCGGGGGTCATGTTGCAGTTTTCCGAGCGTAAGCAAGCCGATGCGGGGCGATCACAACTGGACGTTTTGCTAGAAGCTGCAGGCGAA
>JBBSSV010000252.1:0-2851 GCA_038241705.1 Burkholderiales bacterium
CCCGCAGCAGTTGACAGGCCTCCCAGTCGAATTCCTGAGGCACCCTAACGTTGATCAGAGTCTGAGGGAATAAGGTGATGTCCTGAGTGCATTGTGCCAGTGTCTGCTTGCTACGCTTCAAGGCAGACAGCACCTGCAACGCGGAGACGATGCCGTCACCCGTGGTGTGCTTGTCCAGAAAGAGCATGTGTCCCGAGCCTTCTGCTCCCATCAGCCAGCCCCGCTCCTGCATGGCTTCCAGGACATAGCGATCGCCCACCTTGGCACGGGCAAAACCGACGCCCATGCGCTCGAACGCAACCTCCAGTGCCATGTTGGTCATCAGTGTGCCCACTACGCCGGGCACAGTGCCCGTTGCCGCTCGGTCTCTGACCATAACGTAGAGCAGTTCGTCACCGTTGTACAGACGTCCATCTGCATCTACCATGATCAAGCGGTCGGCGTCGCCATCCAAAGCAATCCCCAGATCAGCCCGGTGCGACTGCACGGCTGCAATCAGCGCTTGCGGTGCAGTCGCGCCATAGCCATCGTTGATGTTGCGTCCATTGGGTTCATTGCCAATGGCAATGACTTCGGCGCCCAACTCGTGCAGCACATCCGGGGCAATATGATAGGCAGCGCCATGGGCACAGTCGACCACGATCTTGAAGCCACGCAAATCCAGCTCACTGGGAAAGGTGCTTTTGCAAAACTCGATGTAACGACCACGTGCGTCTTCCAACCGCTTGGCTTTTCCCAGATCCTGGGAAGGCGCACACTCCAGCGGCGCTTCCAGCATACGCTCGATTTCTTCTTCGACCTGATCCGGCAACTTGTTGCCGCCGGCCGAGAAGAACTTAATGCCGTTGTCTTGATAAGGGTTGTGAGAAGCTGAAATCACGACTCCGGCCGACAGCCGCAAGGCCCGGGTCAGATAGGCTACTGCTGGCGTGGGCACAGGGCCGGCCAGCAGTACATCCACCCCGGCCGAAGCCAGGCCCGCCTGCAGTGCGGCTTCCAGCATGTAACCGGAAATACGCGTGTCCTTCCCGATCAGCACGGTAGGCCTGCCCTTCACATCTGCGTTGCGCGCCAGAACCTTTCCAGCTGCATAACCGAGTTTCATGACGAAATCGGGCGTAATGGGTGACTGCCCCACTTCTCCGCGTATACCATCGGTGCCAAAATATTTACGAGCCATATTGTCTTTCGATTCTTTCGTTATGTTTTCCAGGCTTCAGCGGTCGCTTGCCACACTTTCAGCGCATCGACAGTCGCCCCCACATCGTGCACCCGCAAAATACGTGCGCCATAGCTGGCCGCCGCCAGGGCAGCTGCAACACTGCCCGCCTGGCGCTGGCCAACAGGCTTCCCGGTTAGCGTACCAATCATTGCTTTGCGCGACAAACCCGCCAGCACCGGCGCCTGCACAGTTTCCTGCAAATATTCAACGTTTTTTAGCAGGGTCAGATTATGCGCCAAGGTTTTCCCAAAGCCAAAGCCAGGATCAATGCAAATGCGTTCAGCCATGATGCCATGTGCCAAAAATGTCGCTTTTTGCTGTCCCAGGAAAGCGCCGATCTCGCCCACCACGTCCGTATACTCAGGATGGCGCTGCATGGTGAGCGGGTCATTCTGCATATGCATGATGCACAAGCCGCAATTAACGTCCTTGACCGCGCTTAAGGCTCCGGTGTCACGAAAGCCACTGATGTCATTGATCATGTCGGCTCCGGCACTAAGTACTGCTTGCATCACTTCCGGCTTGCGCGTATCGCAGGACAGGGGGATGCCCTCATCACGGAGGGCTTCAACCAGCGGTAGTAGTCGCCTCATTTCCTCCTCGGCGCTGACCGTCAACGCGCCTGGCCGAGTCGATTCGCCGCCAATGTCGATCAGATCCGCGCCTTCGGCGATCATGCTACGAGCATGGGCAATTGCCACTTCCTGCTGTCGGTACTGGCCTCCATCAGAAAAAGAATCTGTTGTGGCATTTAAAATACCCATGACCAAGGGACGGCCTGTAAGCGAAAGTCGAAACCGACCGCATTGAAAGAAAACGTGCATGGCTCAAAAACAAAAAAGGGTGAGGATTACTCCTCACCCTGCATGAATGGATGATGCTCTACATTGCCCAAGTCAAGCGGCCTGCCTCTGAGAACACACTGCCTGACCAAAGATCATGCATCAAGCGGGCGCAGTGGCCGTGGGGCCCACGCTGTCAGGCTCATTGTCGCTCGGGCGCTTAGGTGGCACGCCCGCTCTGGGTGGGCGTGGATCCTCGCCTTCCATGATGTCGTTGATCTGGTCGGCATCTAGGGTTTCCCACTCCAGCAAGAACTTGGCCATGACCTCCACCTTACCCCGGTTTTCTTCAAGCAGTCTGCGTGACAGATCATACTGCTCGTCAAGGATACGGCGGATTTCCATGTCCACCTTCTGCTGCGTGGCCTCGGAAACTGTCTTGGCCGACGAACGTCCGAAATAAGCGTCCTGCTCGCTGTCCTCGTACACCATGGTACCCAGGCTTTCCGACATGCCGTAACGAGTCACCATGGAGCGCGCAAGCTTGGTTGCGCGCTCGAAGTCGTTGGAGGCACCCGTGGACATCTGGTGCATGAAGATTTCTTCCGCAATACGCCCACCGAACAGGATGGTGATTTCTTCCAGCATCTTGTCCTTGTACATGTTGACCCTATCATGCTCAGGCAATTGCCAAGTCAGGCCCAGAGCAAAGCCACGCGGCATGATAGTGACCTTGTGCACGGGATCCGCCTTGGGTAGCAACTTGGCAACTACGGCATGGCCAGACTCGTGGTAGGCGGTGTTGCGGCGCTCTTCTTCACGCATGACTGCGGACTTGCGCTCTGGA
>JBBSSV010000253.1:0-2826 GCA_038241705.1 Burkholderiales bacterium
GAACTGCTGCAGCGCTTCGAGCAAACGCCGCGCCTGGTGCGCCTGATGTGGCGACCCTTATGCATTGCTGCACTGAATACGCCACCAGAAGTCGCCTCGGCCAAAGTGTTTTTAAATATCCTGCGCGACAGTCTCGGAGCGGGCAGAGCCGATTCCGACATGCTGATTCCACGTCTGGATATGACCGCCCTCTTTCCGGGCGCCGCCTTGCAGCAGTTGGTCAAGCAGGGAACCCATCTCTATTGCCAGAAGCCGGTCAAGGGTTTGCAGCAGCAAGGCCGCCAATGGCAACTGCGGCTAAATAACACCCTGAGTGAACAAGCCAGCCAGCTTTTTGATGGCGTGATCTTGGCGACCCAGGCACCCCAGGCGGCGCGTCTGCTGCAAGGGCTGACAGGCAATGCCAGCCTGCTTGCGCTAGACCACACCCCAATCACCACCTGCTATCTGCAATACCCAGAAAGCGTCTCGCTACCCCGCCCCATGTTTGCCTTGATCGACGCCGCCGACAAAAAAGAATGGGCACAGTTTGTTTTTGATCGCGGCCAGCTCGTGCCTTCCCAGGCTGGTTTGCTGGCAGCTGTCATCAGCACCTCAGAGCCAGCCATTGCTGCCGGACAGCCTGCCCTGGCACAGGAGGTGGCGCAACAGTTGGCCAGCGCTCTGCGCTTACCTCAATTGGCCGAGCCACTCTGGAGTCAAATCATTACGGACAAACGGGCGACTTTTTCCTGTGTGATGGATGTGGCAAGACCTACCAATGTCACCAGCATTCCTACGCTGATGCTGGCCGGTGACTACACCGCAAGCGACTATCCGGCAACCCTGGAAGGCGCAGTGCGTAGCGGCGGCGAAGCTGCTCGCTTGCTGGATGCCGCGCTACAGGCCTGACTGTTCATTCCAGCTCGCGCAGGCGTGCCAGCGCTTCATCAATGCGTTCGACCGCAATGATGCGTAAGCCTTCGGGTGCTTGCTTGGGCGCATTCGACTTGGGGATCAATGCCAACGAAAATCCAAGCTTGGCCGCTTCGCGCAAACGCTCTTGCCCGCGTGGAGCCGGACGAATTTCACCCGCCAGTCCAACTTCACCGAACACAACCAAGCCGGATGGCAAGGGCTTGTTGCGCATCGACGAATGAATTGCCAGCAGCACCGCCAAGTCGGCTGCCGGTTCTGTGATCTTGACCCCGCCGACCGCATTGATGAACACGTCCTGATCGAAGGCGGCAATCCCGGCATGGCGGTGCAGCACGGCCAGCAGCATCGCCAAGCGGTTCTGCTCCAGCCCCACCGATAGGCGCCGGGCATTGGGCACATGCGACGCGTCTACCAATGCCTGGATCTCGACCAGCAGCGGCCGCGTACCTTCCTGGGTCACCATCACGCATGAACCGGCTACCTGGCTGTCATGCTGCGACAGGAACAGCGCAGAAGGGTTGGAGACGCCCTTCAAGCCTTTTTCCGTCATGGCAAAGACGCCCAGTTCATTCACGGCACCAAATCGGTTCTTGAAGGCACGCACCAGCCGAAAGCTGGAATGGCTGTCGCCTTCGAAATACAGCACGGTATCGACGATGTGTTCCAGCACCCGGGGCCCCGCGAGTGCGCCTTCCTTGGTGACATGGCCGACCATGATGATGGTCACACCCGTCTGTTTGGCCACCCGCGTCAACTGGGCGGCGCATTCGCGCACCTGGGCGACCGATCCCGGCGCAGAAGTCAGAGCGTCGGAATACACCGTCTGGATCGAATCAATGACGGCGACCTCCGGTTTATGCTCAGCTAGGGTGTCCAGGATTTTTTCCAGTTGGATTTCGGCCTGCAGCTGCAGGTGCTGAGCATCGACGGCCAGGCGTTTGGCACGCAGGGCGATCTGGGCGCCGGATTCTTCTCCGCTGACGTAAAGCACTTTTTTAAGCTTTGAGATGTTCGCCAAGGCTTGCAGCAATAGTGTGGACTTACCGATGCCAGGATCGCCGCCAATCAGTACCACGCCGCCTGCCACCAGGCCGCCGCCCAGTACCCGGTCGAACTCCTCGATTCCGGTGCCAAAGCGCGGCACGTCAATGGCTTCGATGTCGGCCAAACTCAACACCGGCGCAGTTTGCGTTAATCCCCGGTGCTGCATGGAAAAACGGTTACCGGACGGCTCCACCAAAGTTTCCACCAGCGTGTTCCACTGATTGCAAGCGGGGCATTGCCCCGCCCACTTGTTTTGGACGCCGCCGCACTCGGTGCAGGTGTAGTTGGTTTTTGCTTTCGCCATTGCATACTTTCTAAGTTAGAAGCGAACCAGAGCGATTTCAGCGCAATGGGCTTGGCTAGGACTAAGAAGCCACCACAGGAACTCTGGCAGACAGGGCACACATCAGTTCATAGCCAATCGTGCCGGCCGCCGCCGCGATGTCATCGATGGGCAAGCCCTGTCCCCAAAGCGTGACTGCGCTACCGTGACCGGCATCGGGAATATCGCTCAAATCCACTGTCAGCATATCCATCGAGACGCGCCCCACCAAACGTGTGCGACGGCCATTTACCAGTACTGGCGTGCCTGTGGGGGCATGACGCGGATAGCCATCAGCGTATCCGCAGGCCACCACGCCTATTTTCATGCGACGTTCGGCCAGAAACACGCTGCCATAGCCGACGGCCTCGCCTGGATTAACGGTCTGCACCCCAATCACTTGACTCGTGAGTGTCATGGCGGGCCGCAAACCAAATGCGTCGGCGCTGCCCCCACCAGGGCTGGCACCATACAGCATGATGCCGGGCCGAACCCAGTCGGCTGCTAGCTCCGGATGCAGCAGGTCGGTGGCGGAATTTGCC
>JBBSSV010000254.1:0-2808 GCA_038241705.1 Burkholderiales bacterium
CACCATTTTATTTGTCGATGAAGTCCATCGCTTCAACAAGAGCCAGCAGGACGCCTTTTTGCCGCATGTCGAAAGTGGCTTGCTCACCTTCATTGGCGCCACCACCGAAAACCCATCCTTTGAGGTCAACAGCGCTCTGCTCTCGCGCGCGGCCGTGTATGTCCTCAAGTCACTGGGCGAAGAAGACTTGGCGGGCTTACTGTCGCGTGCAAGCCAGGCCTTGCCGCATGTCCTGAGCCTGACCGATGAAGCCAGTGCTACCTTGGTGGCCAGCGCCGATGGCGATGGGCGCAAGTTGTTGAACAACCTGGAAGTCGTCAGCCAGGCGGCGCAAGCTGCCGGACGGCAGGAAGTCGATGCAGAGTTGCTGGCCCAATGCTTGGGCGATGCACTACGCCGTTTCGACAAGGGCGGCGATGCCTTTTACGACCAGATTTCAGCGCTGCACAAGTCGGTGCGCGGTTCCAACCCGGATGCCTCGTTGTACTGGTTCGTACGTATGCTTGATGGCGGCACCGACCCGCGCTACCTGGCACGGCGCATCATCCGCATTGCCAGCGAAGACATCGGCCTGGCCGATCCGCGTGCCCTGCGCCTGGCGCTGGACGCTGCCGAAACCTATGAGCGCCTTGGCTCACCCGAAGGCGAGCTAGCGCTGGCGCAGGCGGTGGTCTACTTGGCTTGTGCCGCCAAGTCCAACGCGGTCTACAAGGCCTATAACGCAGCCCGGGCACAAGTGGCCAAGGACAAGTCGCGCCCGGTGCCGGAGCATTTGCGCAATGCCCCGACCAAGCTAATGCAGGAGCTGGGCTATGGCAAGCTGTATCGCTATGCCCATGACGAACCCGAAGGCTATGCTGCCGACGAACAGTATTTTCCGGACGGCATGGCTAGCCCCAACTGGTACCGGCCGGTGCCGCGTGGCCTGGAAGGAAAGATTGGCGAGAAGCTGGATTACCTGCGCAGTCTGGATACAGCAGCGCAGCAGCGCAACAAGAAATAAACCTGTAAATTTTCAGCAAACCCAAAGCTTGACTTAACGTTAGAAGACCGCCAACTCCCAGCCGGTGCTGTTCCAGCACGATGGTTGCTGGCGCTTGGTTCGACCGCGTGGGGCAGGGCACCTGCTTGCTACAATGACGCTTTCAAAAATTCATTTTTTCCTTTTCATGATCGACATCCAACTTCTTCGCAAAGACATCGCTTCCGTGGCCGAGCGACTGGCCGCCCGCGGCTTCCAACTTGACGTGACGGCCTTTGAGGCGCTGGAAGTCGAGCGCAAGAAGATCCAGACCTTTACCGAACAGCTGCAGTCCAATCGCAATGTCCTGTCCAAGATAATCGGCACGCTCAAGGGCAAAGGCGATGATGCATCAGACGTAATGGCGGAAGTCGGAAATGTTGGTGATGACCTCAAGGCATCCGCCTTGCGACTGGAAGACGTCCAGGCACAGCTGAGCACCTTCATGCTGAATCTGCCCAACCTGCCACATACATCGGTGCCCGTTGGCAAGGATGAAACTGACAACGTCGAAGTGCGCAAGGTCGGCACACTGCCCACCTTTGAATTTGCCGTGCGCGACCATGTGGATGTGGGCGCGGCTTTAGGGTTGGATTTTGAAACGGCCGTCAAACTCACCGGCTCACGTTTTAGCATGATGCGCGGTGGCATGGCCCGCCTGCACCGGGCGCTGGCGCAGTTCATGCTCGATATTCAAACTGCTGAACATGGCTACATCGAGTGCTACACCCCTTACATCGTCAATGCCGACTCGCTGCAGGGCACGGGACAATTGCCTAAGTTTGAAACCGATCTGTTTGCGGTCTACAAGGGCGGCCAGGAAGGCGACGATGATACAGAGCGCAACGCCCTGTACCTGATCCCCACGGCCGAGGTGCCACTGACCAATAGCGTGCGCAACGAGATCCTGCCGCTGGACGCCTTGCCCTTGAAGCTGACCGCGCACACGCCATGCTTTCGTTCCGAGGCGGGGAGTTATGGGCGCGATACACGCGGCATGATCCGCCAGCACCAGTTCGATAAAGTGGAAATGGTGCAGATCGTGCACCCCGAGCATTCCTACGTTGCGTTGGAAGAAATGCTGGGCCATGCCGAAGTGATTCTGCAAAAACTGGGCCTCCCGTACCGCGTTGTCAGCCTGTGCAGCGGCGACATGGGCTTTGGCGCGACCAAGACCTACGATCTGGAAGTGTGGCTGCCAGCACAAAACGCTTACCGTGAAATCTCTTCGATCTCCAACTGTGAAGCCTTCCAAGCCCGGCGCATGCAAGCGCGCTTTCGCAATGCCCAAGGTAAACCGGAGATGGTGCATACCTTGAACGGCTCCGGCCTGGCAGTCGGCCGCACGCTGGTGGCAGTACTGGAAAATTATCAGCAAGCCGATGGCAGCGTCGCGATTCCGGAAGCGCTGCATGCCTACATGGGTGGGTTGACTCGGCTGACTGCGACTGCCTGAACAACCGGAAAACAGCTTTCAATTTGGTGCATAGCATCGCACTAAAAAGTCAGCCAAATCACTCGAGAGTGTTTCTGATTGCTAAGGAGTCTGCTATAATTTTTCGCTTCGTCGCAGTATAGGGCGATGATGGGCCGGATCAGGAGAGGTGGCAGAGTGGCCGAATGTACCTGACTCGAAATCAGGCGTACGTGCGAGCGTACCGTGGGTTCGAATCCCACCCTCTCCGCCAGTAATGCTAAGCCCTTGATTCTATTAGGTTTCAAGGGTTTTTTTACGCCTTAAAGTGTTGTTGCCATCCTCAATTGGTACAGAAGGATGGTACAAATGA
>JBBSSV010000255.1:0-2792 GCA_038241705.1 Burkholderiales bacterium
CGAATTCCGTGCGGGTCTGCCTTTCGGGCGGTTCCGTGTGATCGTCAACCCGGCGATGGCGCAGAAGTACATGCGCCATCGGCTGTTCGTGGTGGGGATTTCGCTGGTGTTGCTGGTACTAGGCGTGGTGGTGGGCTTTTCGGGCTTTACCGGCATTGGCTTGACACTGGCAATCGGCGGTGTGGCGCTGGGCCGCATCATCAAGGCCTTCGCTCCGAAAATTCTGCTATATCTTGCCAGCAACGATCCTGCGGTGTACCGCGACGCCATCGACCACGAAATCATGGAAGTACGGTTCGCTCGCTAATCACTAAGGTCTCAAGCAGTGCAATGAAGAATGATCTTGGCTGTAGCTGAATACTGCAGCCGAAGTTATACAAAGCAGCGCGCATCCATAATGGTGCGCGCTGCTTTTTTTATGGCTGAAGCGGTTTGTCCATGGGTGAGCCGGGGATGAAAAAGCGTCGCCCGCTCCAGCAAGTCAGAGCAATCAGGCCGAAGGCGAGTTGCCCGCATGCCAGCCACAGGACCGAATCCCAAAGTAAGGGTGCGATCACGCCAGCGACCACGGCGCTCAACATGGTCATGGTGAAGGACTGGCAGGAAGCGACCGTGCCACGAATGTGTGGAAACAGATCCAACACCAGCAAAGTTGCACCAGGAGCCACCATCGACATGCCGAAGGTGTAGAAAAACAGCGGCGTCACCGACCAGGGCAGGGCGGGTGGAAAGAACAGGTGATACGACACGTTAAAAATGCCGGCTGCAACGATGAAGACGAAGCCGATGCCGACCTGGCGTGCAATGGTGATTTTGCCTGCCAATCGGTTGGCCGTCAGGGCGCCCAGGAAAACACCGCCCACCGCTGGAATGAATTGCCAGCCAAACTGGTCGGGTCCTAGTCCCAGATGGTGGGTGACAAAAACCGGCGCAGCGGCTACGTACAAAAACAGCCCGGCAAAGTTGAAGGCAACGGCACCGGCTTTCAGATGAAATAAAGGCGAGCGGAACACGCTGCCATAGCTGCCCATCAAAAAGCGCGGGTTGAAGGGTTGGCGCTTGGAAAGGGGCAGCGATTCGGGCAGGCGCTTGAAGCATACCCACAGCAGCAACACGGCGTATAGGAACAGGAACAGGAAGATCGATCGCCAGTCTAGTAATTTGACAATCCAGCCCCCCATGATCGGAGCAATCGCTGGCGCGATCGAAAAAATCATGGTCACCAGTGATAACAGGCGTGTGGCCGCTGCCCCAGCGTACAGATCGCGGATGATGGCGCGTCCGATCACGACACCCGCCCCGGCAGAGATGCCCTGCAACATGCGAAACGCCCACAGGTATTCAACACTATGGGACGCTGCGCAGCCCAGCGAGGCCACGGCAAAGACAGCCAGCGAGACCAAGATCAGGTTGCGTCGGCCAAAGGTATCTGACAAGGCTCCGTGCCACAGGATCATCATGGCAAAAGAGAACATGTAGGCCGTGAGCGTTTGCTGGATCTCGATCTGGCCGGTCTGCAGCGAAGCCTGAATGGCGGGGAAGGCAGGCAGGTAGGTATCTACCGAAAACGGCCCCAGCATCGACAGCGCCGCCAGCATGACGGCAAGCGCCAGCGGTGCTTCGGTGGCGGGGGTGCGATCGGCCTTGAGCAAGGGTTCTTCGGAACGTTCAGGCATGCGCCGCCCATGCCAGAAACAGAATGCCCAACAGTCGGGTCATAGACCGCCCATGCAAAGGTATTTCATTTCCAGGTACTCCTCAATGCCGTATTTCGAGCCTTCTCGTCCCAGACCGGATTGCTTGACCCCGCCAAAGGGCGCACTGCGGTTGCTGATGGAACCGGTGTTGATGCCAACCATGCCGTATTCCAGCTGCTCGGCCACGCGCCAGATCCGGCCAATGTCACGGGCATAGAAATAGGCCGCCAGACCGAATTCGGTATCGTTGGCCGCTGTTATGACTTCCTCGTCGGATTTAAACGACAGCACGGCCGCCACTGGACCAAAGGTTTCTTCGCGCGTGATTAGCATGTCGTTGCGCACGCCCGACAGAACGGTGGGCAGGTAGAAGCGACCATCGTCACGGTCACGTTTTCCGCCAGTTTCCAAGGTGGCACCTTTTTCCAGCGCGTCGGCCACATGCCGTTCGACTTTTTCCAAGGCAGAGGGCTCGATCAATGGGCCCAGGTCTACATCGGGTTGCTGACCATTGCCCCATTTCAGCGCTGCCGACGCCTTGGTTAGGCGCGCCACGAATTCGTCGTAGATCGATGTGTGTGCATAAAAGCGATTGGCGCAAACGCAGGTCTGGCCGCTGTTGCGGTATTTGGAACGCATGGCGCCTTCGACCGCGGCATCCAGATCGGCGTCGTCAAAGACGATGAAGGGCGCTTGGCCGCCCAGTTCTAGGGACAGTTTTTTGATGGTGGGTGCGCATTGCTGCATCAGGATGCGCCCGACTTCGGTCGAGCCGGTGAACGACAGGTGGCGCACCACCGGACTGGCGCACAGGGCGGCACCTATGTCGGCTGAACTGTCGGCGTCAGCCACCAGGACATTGATGACGCCTGCGGGAAAGCCAGCTTCTTCCGCCAACTGCGCCAGCGCCAAGGCGCATAGCGGGGTTTGCTCGGCGGGCTTGATAATGATGCTGCACCCAGCGGCCAAGGCGGGCGCCACCTTGCGGGTGATCATTGCAATCGGAAAATTCCAGGGCGTGATAGCGGCGCACACGCCTATCGCTTGCTTGATTACCAGCATGCGCTTGTCGCTGGTGCTGGGCGTCAGGACGTC
>JBBSSV010000256.1:0-2788 GCA_038241705.1 Burkholderiales bacterium
AAGCCGAGGCAAGTTTTCAAGTTGCCTAGTTGTTCCTGCCTATCGTCACTTCAAGCCGGACCACTTTACAGCTTTGCAGGCAGGGAAGCTGGCCTGAAAGTAAAATCGGCGTCATGATGAAGTTGTCACAAAAGCCTGACGTGGTCACCTTGGGTGGCCATCATCCCTGAACCTTTTCCCGGAGCCCGCATGTTAATCGCAGAAAAACTCCACGCCCTAAATATTGTCCTACCTGAACCGGCCCAACCGGCCGCTGCCTATGCCATGCATGCTCAGTCGGGCAATACGTTGTATATCTCGGGCCACATTGCCAAAAAGGACGGCAAGGTCTGGCGCGGGCAGCTGGGACGGGACCTGAGGACGGAAGAGGGCCAAGAAGCAGCGCGCTTGGTCGCCATCGACTTGCTGGCTACGCTGCAGGACGCTTGCGGGGGCGATCTAGATCGGATCAAGCGCATCGTCAAGCTCGTGAGCTTGGTCAACTCCACCCCTGACTATACGGAGCAGCATCTGGTGACCAATGGGGCGTCGGAGTTGTTTTTCGAAGTGTTTGGCGAGGCAGGTCGGCATGCGCGTTCGTCCTTCGGTGTGGCGCAGATTCCCTTGGGAGCCTGTGTCGAAATCGATCTGATCGTCGAGTTGGCTTGAGTGCCCAAACTTGCTCTTGCATACCAGCAAGCAAGTAGTGAACTGAAGCACCGGGCCAGCAATCTATATCATTCAAGACAGAGGCTATGGTCGTCTGTATTGCCGGATACGTGTGGGACCGGTTTTTTTTAAGCGGTAGAGCGTCGCGCCGAAGCGGTTGACTACCAAAGCCTGAAGGAGAAGCATATGGCGCTAGTGTTCGAACGTATCGTGACCGATGGGCTGGGCGATCTGAGCTATCTGATTGGTGATGACGGCGCTGGCGTTGCTGCCGTGATCGATCCACGAGCGGATGTCGACATCTATCTTGAGCTGGCGCGTCAGCACCAGGTAGCCATTACCCATATCTTTCAAACTCATACCCACGAAGACTTTCTCAGTGGCGCGCGCGAACTGGCCGCTCGGCTGGGCAATGCACGGATCTGCCTAAGCGGACATGTCAGCGAACCTTACGGCTTCGATGTGGATCCGGTGAGTGACGGCGAGGTATTCCGGTTTGGGGGCACCTGCCTGGCAGTGCACCACACGCCTGGACACACGCCGGAACATATTTCCCTATTGATTGCAGAGGCGGCGCGCGAAGATGTTCCTTACGGTGTGTTTTCGGGTGGCTCCCTGCTGATCAATGCAGCGGGCCGTTCCGATCTGCTGGGCGCTGAGCAGGCACCGGCCATGACGACTGCGCAATATCGAACTCTGTATGACTTCTACCTCAAGCTGGATGATCACGTCATCCTATATCCGACGCATGCGCATGGCTCACCCTGTGGCGCAGCTATTGGTGACCGCTTTTCCAGCACCATCGGCTATGAGCGGCGTTTCAATCCTTTTCTGCAATGTCAAGATGAGCAAGCTTTCTGTAACTTTGTTTTGAGTAACCTGCCACCCAAGCCGGTTTATTACCCGCGCCTGAAAGCACAGAACCAGTCGGGGCCAAAAGTCATGGGCAATTTGCCAATCGTGTCGCCGTTGACATTGGTGCAGTTTCGACAACAGATGGAAGCCGGGCAAGCTGTCATCCTCGATGTGCGCCACATGGCGGCTTTTGGCGGCGGCCACATTGCCGGCGCCCTCAATATCGGAGGCTCATCCTTGCTCTCGATCTGGGCCGGTTGGATGCTGTCGGCTGAAACGCCATTGCTGCTCGTACTGGACAGCGATGAGCAACTGCCGCTTGTTACGCGCTATCTGCTGCGTACCGGCTTTACCCAGTTTGCAGGCTACCTAGTGGGTGGCATAAATGCCTGGAGCAAGGATGGGCTGCCATTGCAGACACTGCTGCAGTTGGATGTGACGACGCTGCATGCGGACTTGCCTAGTTATCAGCTACTGGATGTACGCTCCCCGCAGGAATGGAGCAAAGGGCATATTCCTGGTGCCTCTAATGTTTTTTTACCGGAGCTGAAGTCTCGCATCACCGAATTCCAGGCACTGACGAAAAAAGAGCCCAGTCGGCCACTGGCCGTTTATTGCGGCACCGGTTACCGTGCCGCGATCGCTGCCAGCCTGTTGCAGCAGCAGGGGGTCAACCAAGTGTGCAATGTGCCCGGTAGTTGGCAGGCTTGGCGCGCCGCCGGGTATCCGGTTGAGCAACCCTGATTCGTGTGAGTATTCACCTAAGGAATTTCTCATGCCTTTTTTTCGATCCTTATTTACCGCAGTCATAAGCCACTGGTTGATAAGCGAGTTTCTGCGCGTGCTGGTGTTTGACAGCCAATGGACCGTGATGCTGACAGCGGCCTGGCTGCTGTATGGCTACTGGCGTCTTTTTGGACGCATTCCAGAAGCTGCATCAATGAAGGATGCAGGACGTGCGATGCTGCTGGCCTGGGCTTGGCCGGTACTGCCCAGAATGCGACGTTGAAATTTTCAATCAAAAAGAGTCAGTTGAACAATGAGGCGCTCTCTTTTCGAGACAAAGACGATTGCAGGCGTATGTACTATTAGGACACGACCGCAATCTCAGATGCAAGAACGATACTTGGTGAAATAACCCAGACGTGCAAATGCGAGGTTGAGCTGAACCGTTGCAGTCAGCTTTAATGCTGAAGCAAGCAGAAGAGATAGGTGAACGTGAGCGGGAAAGCTAGAAAGACCGCTGCCTATTGGGGCACTGGGTTGCATCACGTGCTTGCGTGGA
>JBBSSV010000257.1:0-2779 GCA_038241705.1 Burkholderiales bacterium
GGCGGGATCAGCAATGCCATGAACGCAGGCATCCATGCTGCGACGGGCGACATCATTGCCCATATTCACTCGGACGATTACTACCTGCATCCACAGGTGCTATCGCGCGTAGCCAAGCACCTGGAAGACAAGCGTCATGGCTGGCTGTTCGGCCGCACCATGACTGACATCGACAACGAGCTGATTCCCGAAAACTATGTCGCGCCGCGCTATAGCCAGCGCCAGATGCTGCATGGCAATTTCGTGCCCCATCCCGCCACTTTCGTGCGCCGTGAGCTGATGCTGGCCGCGGGATGTTTCGATCCAAGACTGAAATATGCCATGGATTACGATCTGTGGCTCAAGCTAGGCAGCATGAGTCCGCCCGTACAACTCGACGATGCGCTGGCTGCCTTCCGCGAGCATGAAGGCAGTTTGTCCACCCGCAATCGCCTAGCGGCCATGGAAGAGGATTTCCGCGTGCGCCTGGCGCATGGCGGGCGTGACCCTATCAAACGTGCCATGCACTATGCCCGATACATGGTGCGCCGCCAACGCGCAGCATTGGCCACTGCAGGGAGATAAGAATGCCGGTTTTTTCCCTGATCCTCGCCACTGTTGGACGCACCACTGAACTTGATCGGCTTTTTGATTCCCTGGCCGCGCAAGTGTTTACCGATTTCGAAGTACTGGTGGTCGATCAGAACCCTGATGAACGCCTGAATGAACCCGTGGCGCGAGCGCGCGAACTCGGCCTGGAAATACGCCATCTCAAGCATTTTCCGGCCAATCTGGCGGCTGCTCGCAACGCTGGCATTGAAGCGGCACGTGGCGAGTGGTTGGGTTTTCCTGACGATGACTGCTGGTATGACCCGGCGCTACTGAACCGACTGGCCCACCGTCTGGCACGCCAAGATGCTCTAGACGGCCTGGTCGCACGCTGGATGGAACAGGGCGAGCCGCCTGTAACTGCTCCTACTCTGTCGTGGGAACGTTCCAGTAATTTCCGCGATGTGCCGGTCAGTTCGATCACCCTGTTTTTCAAGCGCAACCTGCTGGAAAGCGTCGGCGGATTCGATCCGCGTCTGGGCGTAGGCCAATGGTATGGCGCTGCCGAAGAGCACGATTTGGTCTTTCGCGCCTTGCAAGCCAACGCGGTCTTTGCCTACGTGCCTGAGGCGGAAGTTCATCATGCTGTGACAGAAGGACCGCCCGATGTCACCACACAGGGCTGCCAGTTGGCGCGCTTACGTGCCCGGGGGGCAGGAGCACTTTACAGCAAGCATCGTCTGCCATCTTGGGTAATTGTGCGCGGCTTGATTGCCCCAGTCTTGCGCCCCCTGCTCAAAGGTCACTTCGGGGGTGAACTGAACCTGGGCTACTCCGTGGCACGTGGTCGGCTAGAAGGATGGCGCGGCTGGCAGGCCAACCGGCATCACTTCTTACAAACTGTTTCTCCTGCAGAGGAACCTTCTTGTTCGAACGCAGAGACGCACCGTCAGAACTAAATAAACTAGTCCTAAAGTAACATTGAAGTATGTAAAAATAACATTGAAGTATGTAAAAAAAGAAACTCCCTGCACACGCTTCAGGCTTTGAGCAAACCCGCGCTTGCACATTATGCGTCAGCCAGTCGTCCGCAGTGAGGGATCAAAAATGATGAATACTGTTTGTAAAATAGCAGGCAAGCATCCACATGTGGGATGTGGATAGCTTTGTTGCGCCCTCATCAAGCACATTCCCACATTACTCAGCGAGAGCGTTGAATGTTAAGAATTGTCGTTGTCACAAATGAGCCGCCGCCATATCGCGTGCCGATTTTCAACCGCATTGCGCGGGTGCCGGGTATCGTCTTTCAGGTCATTTTCTGCTGTCGACGTGAGCCCAACCGTTTCTGGAACCTGCCGCCCATGGAATTTGACCATGTGTTCCTGCGCGAACGGATCACGACGGTCAAAGGCCGCTACATTCACAATAATCCAGATGTAATTACCAAATTGCGCCACTTTGGTCCGGATGTGGTTGTCACCGATGGCTTCAACCCGACCTATCTGTATGCATTCGGCTATGCCTACTTCAAAGGTATCATCCACATTCCCATGACGGATGGCACTTATCAGTCGGAGCTGGCACTTAGCAGCGTCCATAAGCTTATCCGGCGCTTTGTATACAAGCGCTCGGCTGCCTTCGTCTCGGCCAGCAATGGAGGGCAAGAACTGTACGAGAGCTATGGCGTATCGCCCGAGCTATGCTACCGCTCTTATCTATGCATCGACAACGATGCATTCATTCCCTACCGTGACCAGACGCCGGAATTCGACTTCATCTTTTGCGGCCGCATGGAGGCCGGTAAGAGTCCACTGTTTGCTCTGGACGTCGCCCATGAAGCGGCCAAACGGCTCGGACGCAAGGTACGCATCCTGTTTGTGGGCTCAGGCTCCGAGGAAGATAATGTCAAACAGGCTGTGAAACAAAAAAAGGACTTGGTTGAAGCCCACTTCCACGGGTTTGCCAAGCAGCAAGATTTGCCGGCGCTGTACAGCTCGGCCAAGGTCTTCCTGTTTCCGACTGTTGCCGATGTCTGGGGTGTGGTGGCCAACGAAGCCTGTGCCGCCGGCCTGCCCATCATTGTCACGCCCGAAGCTGGCGTGGCGGGCGAACTAGTGATCGACGGTGAAAACGGTTATGTCTGCAAGCTGGACTTGCAGGAATGGACCGAACGCGCCGTGACGCTGTTGACCGAACCGGAACTGTACCAGCGCTATTCCGAGCGCAGCCTCGCCTTGGTGGCGCGCTACAA
>JBBSSV010000258.1:0-2724 GCA_038241705.1 Burkholderiales bacterium
ATGTCAATCTGATCCGCGACCAGAACAATCAACACAGCGGCTTTATCGGCGTCTTCAAGGACTTGAGCGACATTCGGGAAGCCACCAAGCAGGTGAATTTCCTGACCAGCCATGATCCACTGACCCGCTTGCCCAACCGCATTCTGCTGGCGGACCGGTTGCAGCAGGCCATCGATATTGCCCAGCACACCGGCCAGCGCTTGGCGGTGCTGCTCTTGAATCTGGATCGATTGCAGAAGGTCAACGACAGCATGGGTCATAGTGCTGGCGACGATTTGCTCAAGGAAATGGCGGCGCGTTTACTGACCAAGCTGAATCCCAGCGATACGCTGGCGCGTTTGGGAAGTGATGAGTTTGTCATCGTCTTGCCGGAAGCCGGTGACACCGAGGCCATCATGCGCAGCGCGCAACGGCTAATGCGCGGCGTGGCCCGTCCCTGCACCATCCACGGTCAGGAACTCAGCGTCACCGCCAGCATCGGCATCAGCCTGTATCCACTGGATGGCACCACTCCGAATGATCTGCTGAAAGCGGCCGACACCGCCCTGCTGCACGCTAAGGAAAAGGAACGCAACACTTTCTGCTTCTTTACCGCAGGCATGAATAACCACGCTCGGGAATGGCTGAAAACGGCGCATCAACTGCGTGCTGCGCTGGCGAATGACGAACTCTGCCTGCACTACCAGCCGCAGATCTGCCTGCGTACTGGCTTGGTGTGCGGCATGGAAGCATTGGTGCGCTGGCAGCATCCACAGCGCGGCCTGGTGCTGCCGGGAGAATTCATTCCTGTGGCTGAAGAGGCCGGTTTGATTGGCGCCATTGGTGAATGGGTATTGCACACCGCTTGTCATCAAAACAAGGCTTGGCAGGAAGCTGGCTTGCCGGCTGTGCCGGTGGCTGTCAACGTTTCTGCTCGCCAAGTCACCAGCGGTGAGCTTGAAGCTACCATCCGCAGCGCCCTTTCCGCCAGCGGGCTGGAACCCACCTATCTTGAGATAGAACTCACCGAAAGCACGATGCTGCACGACACCGAATCTACCCTGTTCCAGATCAGCGCCCTGCGCGAACTAGGTGTGCAGGTTTCCTTGGACGATTTTGGCACTGGCTTTTCTTCTCTCGGCTATTTGAGCCGCTTTACGCTGGACAAGCTTAAGATCGACCAGAGCTTTGTGCGTCAGTTAAACACCGACCGCAAGAGCGCTGCCATCATCCAAGCTACCGTCGCCCTGGCCCATGGCCTGGGCATGCGCATCCTGGCCGAAGGCGTGGAAACCGTGGATCAACTCGATTACTTGCGTAGCGCTGGCTGCGATGAAGTCCAAGGTTTTTACTTTAGCCGTGCGGTCCCGATAGCGAATATGGCGCGCATGCTGGCTCAACCACAGCGCCTGCCAGTGCCCGTGCCGCGCATGCGCAAGAAGAGTTAATCGGCCTACGTAGGCCGTGCCCGCACAAGATTCAGCCTTGTAGCAAACCCCAGGCCGTCCCGCCCAGCAACGCCAGCGTGGCCGCCAGCGCAATCAAAAAGCCGGGCGCGCGCTTGGCCGGGTCGCGGTAATAGGCCAGGGCATACAGCACTCGGCCGAGGCACCACAGCATCCCGCCTGCCGCAGCTAGTGCATCACTCAAAAAATAGGCACACATCCACAGTGCCGGCAGCAGCATGACCAGTTGTTCCACCGTGTTCGCCTGTACCCGCAGCACGCTCAAGAAAGCGGGAGGACCTTCCATGCTCGGCGCCTGAATGCCAAAGCGCCCCCGCGCCCGCCCCACCATGAAAATCGTCCAGAAATACACGCCTAGTACGGCTAAAGTGCTCCATGCGGTCCATCTCATTGTCTTCTCCTTGTCTGTAATGGTCGACTCGGGGGCGAACGCTTGTCAGGCTCGCCCCCGCGTGCTTGCCCTCAGATGATAGACCGCCACTACCCAGAAACTAAATTGATGACGACCAGGATTGGATTACGGTGGCAAAGATGGTGACAGACAGTTTTCATCGCATTCCAGGCGAGGGCTGGATGGCATTTTCTATAATGAAGCGGATAATTCGTTCTGTCAGTCAGTGGTGCATGTTCCTAACGTCGAACCGGACTGGCATGATGAATCCGGGCCGGCAGGCCCTTTTCTATTCGCTCTCATCTTTAAAGGCATTTCATGAGCATGGCTATACGCCCCGAACAAATCCGGCAGTTTGAACAAGACGGTTTTTTGGTATTGCGCCAGCACGTGGCGCCGGCGACTTGCGACGATTTGTTGGCACTGACCCATGTGCACGTCGAACAGGCCGTTGCCCCTTTGGAATACGAAGCCGAAGTCGGCTACCCCGGTGCGCCAGTCTCGTTGGCTGCGCCCGGTGGCCAGACTCTGCGCCGCTTGCGCGGTGCCTACCAGCGCGCGCCGCTATTGCAACAATGGGCCAGCGAACCAACCCTGGTCGCCAGCTTGGAACAACTCTTTGGCGAACCGGTCTGCCTGTCGCTGGCGCACCACAACTGCGTCATGACCAAGCACCCCGACTTTGGCACCGCCACGGGCTGGCATCGCGACATCCGCTACTGGTCCTTTACCCGCCCTGATCTGGTATCGGTCTGGCTGGCGCTAGGTGCCGAAACTGCACAAAACGGTGCCTTGAAAGTCATTCCCGGCTCGCACCGCATGGATATCCAGCGTGAACAATTGGATGAAATGGATTTTCTGCGCCCCGACATGCCAGAAAACCAGGCG
>JBBSSV010000259.1:0-2700 GCA_038241705.1 Burkholderiales bacterium
AGTTGCTGGATGCTATTGCCGCCCACCCCGTTCTGATGAACCGTCCTTTTGTCGTGACCAACGAAACTGCGCGCCTGTGTCGGCCGCCCGAAACCGTGTTCGAGTTGCTGCCCACGACAAAATAATACCCGTGCGCGCTGCACTTTGAGCAGCCAGATCCATCAAGCAGAAAGCGCATCGCGCCCCTCTGCTTGACGTTGGCGCTTTTCTAGATCCTCTTTCCTAAATCGTCTCTCCCCTCGCCGCCTCTCTCCCAAGAGCGCAGGTATCTGTAGTTCTTTTTTTTGCATGCTCTGATGAGCCAGGCAAAGCCTAAGAAGGTTTTTGTTTGTTTCCTTTCTTCTATTTCTCCACCTGATTTGCATTCATGCCTGCAATCAAATCATGACTTGATAGCTCTGCCTTATCTTTTTACTCATGGATTTGCTGTGTTTGTTAATAGCTTGATAATAAAACGTAACAAATACTACTAAATGTTAGTTTATTTCCATTGAGCATTGCTGAACTGCTGTTTAGAATGGGTAGTGTTGCTTGATGTCAAGACATCGGACTGCACGTAGCAACTCCTCTTTTTAGGGTTTGCTAAGCCAGCTTCAACGCTTGCTCGCCAATTGTTCCCATGTACTGCCTTGGCCTGCTCGTCTCGCCTCACGGCTGTTTTTCAACGAATTGCATGTAGGACAGCGCTATGTCTTTTTCGCTTCTCGGTCTTGATATCTCCTGGTTACGCTCAAGCCAGGCTTCATGTTCTTTTGTTTTTCGTACTAGCTATCGCAAGCTCGCTGTTAGCTTGGCCTTGTCGCTGTTGTGCGGTACCGCTTTGGCTTATACGCCGGAGCTCGAACAGCAGCTTAACGAACGCGTTCTACTGATCCCTGCAGTGTCGGGTATTCACAACGTTGAACTGCAAACCACCATTTTCTCCCCTCCGGGAGAAGGCCCTTTTCCCTTGGTTGTGATGAATCACGGCAAGGAGCGCGGCAACCCCCACCGACAGAAGCGCGACCGTTTTCTCAATCTGAGTCGTGAGTTCGTCAAGCGCGGTTATGCCGTGATGATCCCCATGCGTACCGGTTTTGCCGAATCTACCGGGACCTACGCGGATTATGGCTGCGACATGGGCAGCAACGGCCAATTGCAGGCCAATGATCTGCAAAGCGTACTGGAATATGCCAGCCGCCAGCCTTGGATCGATGCCGAGCGCATCGTGGTTGCCGGCCAGTCGTATGGCGGTCTGGCTACTATGGCCTTTGGCACCCGCAACTTTCCAGGGGTGCGCGGCCTGATCAACTTTGCCGGTGGCTTGCGCATTGATGGCGGCAACTGTCATTGGCGCGCTTCGCTGGTACATGCCTTGGCCGATTATGGTCGGCGCAGCAAAGTCCCCAGCCTGTGGTTTTATGGCGAGAACGACAGCTACTTTGGCCACGAGATTGCATTCAAGATGCACGATGCCTACGTCCGGGCAGGTGGTAAGGCCAGCTTGATTGCTTACGGCTCCTTTAAACAGGACGCCCACGCCATGGTCGGCAGCCGCTATGGCGTCCAAGTCTGGTGGCCAGAAACAGAAAAATTCCTGCAGCAGATCGGCATGCCCACGCAACAGGTCCTGGCGCTGGATGATGGCCCTGCCCTGCCACCTACTGACTACGCTGTACTGGAAAATGTCGAAGCAGTGCCATTCCTGCATGAATCAGGTCGAGCTGGCTATCGCACTTTCCTGACCAAATCCTTCCCTCGCGCCTTTGCCGTGGCCCCGAATGGGGTCTGGAGCTGGGCGGAAGAAGGCGACGATCCGGCCCAACGTGTCTTGGCTAACTGCGAAGCAGCCAGCAAACAAGCCTGCCAGTTGTACGCTTTGGATGACTATGTGGTCTGGAATGAGAGCGCGCCGGTCATAGCTGACAGCGAACAAGCGACGACCTTGGCTGAAGAAGCACGAGGAAGCGGGACGGGGATCAATTGATTCACTCTTTGGCTCCACAGCATAAAGTTTTTGCTGCCTGACTGACAGAAGAAGCTCGAACCAGCCGCCACTCCTTTACTTAAGGACTCGGCGGCTGGTGTTTATTCCAGCTACACAAAAGAAAGCTGACCGCGCATTGCTGCAACGGCTAAAAACCCGATGAACGTGCCAATGATTGCAAATATGCCGCCCAAGACATTGGGTGCGGGAATGGGGGCGCGCACCGCGGTATAGATCAGCCCGGTGACCAGTCCAACACCCGAAGCCAGAACTTCAGTCCATCCAAATCCGATTTCGATCATCGCATTACCTCTTCAAGTTATGCCGTTTTCCCAAGCCGTCTTATTTCGGGGCACCAAATACGACGGCTTTGCGAAACATCTGAACGATCAGATAGCCCACATACGTAAAAACGATGGCGAGGATGCCCCCTAATACATTTGGGGCTGGAATCGGCAAGTTGAGCCAGGAATACAAGGTCCCCGTAACGAGCCCCACGATTAATGCAACGATCTCATTTCTGCCTACATACACATGTTCTGGTTTCATGGTGATGTCCTTTAAAGATGGGCCTACATCTGCTTTGCGTACTTTGAAACCTCTCTCGGCTTGCGAATCCTTTCTCAGTCAATGAAAACATTTTTTTTGATCGAGGCATGCACCCCCCAGTTGCCATCGACCACTTGCGTGATTGCAAAGTCAACAGCGACTGACATGAGCGAAATGGCTTCATC
>JBBSSV010000260.1:0-2697 GCA_038241705.1 Burkholderiales bacterium
ATGAAACCCTAATCTGCAGAAATGTCGTGTATCACTCAGTCATGGATGGCGCTGCCGCATGCGGCCGGATAGCCCACCAAATCGTCAAGATCAGCAGGACCTGCAAAGCCAAGCGTAATGCAAGCAGCGTCTCGGGAATGTGGGGAAACAGATGCGCGTGCGTCCACATGTAGATATTCGCTGGCGTAACAGCCACGGTTAAGGCAATCAATCCCCATCCTCCCGCTCGGCGCAACCGTTTGTGCAGCAAAGACAATGCTCCCGCCAATTCAAAAAACCCGCTCATGTAGACGGCCTCCAGCCGCAACGGCAGGCCAGGCGGAATAATCTTGAGAAAGAATTCCGGGGCAACGAAATGCATGATGCCACCGGCGAAAAACCATATGAAAACCATCGTAAGCGCGATTTTCCTAGATCGTGTCATGTTTAACGCTTTGGCAAAAGACAGATATAAGTGGCCCCGTTGATTGCGGATGGAAGCATGAGTTTGTCAGGGCGATGGCAACGCATGGTCGGCAATCTTGCCATTGGCGTTTACAAAGCGTTCTACCGCTTCCAGTGTAGGAGCAAGATGGCGCAAGGATTGCGATAGCGAGGCAACCAGCATCGCGTGGTTGACATGGTCGTAGTAGGCTTCGATAACTGGCACATGGTTTTGGCGCAGGCGTTGCGCAAGCCTGCCTGTATTGCGTTTCGGATTGACCACTGAATCGCTTTTGGCTGCAATCAAAAGTGCTGGCGGGCCGCCAGGCCGGACATGATGAATCGGCTGGGAATCCTGCGGCGTATCCGGATAGAAAAACACCGGTTTCACGGCCGGATTTTCAATCGGCAGAAAATCATACGGCCCGGCAAGGCCGATCCAACCTTTGACGATGTCCGGACTTGCGTCTTGCGCCGCCAGCCAGCGCCCGTCAAGCGCTACCATGGCGGCGTTGTACGCGCCCGCGCTATGCCCCATGATAAACAGGCGGCCGGGATCTCCACCAAAATCATAAATGTTGCGGGCTGTCCAGGCTACGGCAAGCGCGGCATCTTCCAAGAAACGCGGATAGCGGACCTCCGGATATAAGCGGTAATCCGCCACGACAGCGGTCATGCCACGCGACGCCAAGGCATGGCCGACGAATGCATAGTCGGCACGGTTGCCGCTGTTCCAGTTGCCACCATAAAAAAACACCACCACTGGCGCAGGGCGGATGGAGACTTCCGGCATGTAAATATCTAGCTTTTGACGCGCCAGGCTTCCATACGCGACGTCATGCATGACTTCACTGCTACCGTTCGGCGTCAATGCATTGAGTACGCTTAAGGGTGAACAGGCCGCAAGCAGTCCTACCAGGATGACGATGAAGATTTTTGAGAAGAAATGATGAGCTTGGCTTGGCTGTCCAGAAGCAGAATTCAGATTGTTGCACGTGCTTGCCCGTAAGCCGGTCATGGGTTCGATAGTGAGTGAGTGTTGACGTTAGCTTATCGGAAATGCTGCGCGTTTGCAGTCGCAGTGAGCGCGTTCCTTAGCAGGAAAAAAATGACGCCAAAAAACTGGGTGTGCGATGGGATAAAGAAGCCAAGAGCTGGTACGCGCCAGAAGGGACGAACCTCACCACGTTGAGCGCCTGGCTGCCTGACAGCCAAGAGTTCGCGAGCCTACCTGACGGCGCCGGCCATGCCTTCGGTGCCAAGATCGATGCAAAAGGCAACCTGGTGATTGCTGCTGAAGATAAAGACGGCACGGTATGGAGCGCTCAGCGCATCGGCCCTACCGGATTCAAGGGCTACGAAAAAGAGGCCAAGGTCACGGGCTGCTATCAAATCCTTGGCGGCAGAGGCGCCCTGGCAGACCAAGATGCGAAAGAACCAGTGTTAGTGAGTACAGGTTTCGAGACGTCTGCGGCCATCCACATGGCCACAGGTCGCCCGGTCGGAGTGGTCTTCCAAGACAAAAACTTGCAGGAAGTCGTCCTGGAGTTTAAGCAACAATTTCCGCAGCGTTCGATTGCAATCCTGGGCGACGATGACCGGCACTTGCCAGAGCGCACCTTCGGGCAGTTTGTGGGCAACGCTGTTGTTGTTCTGCACCTGCTCGTATTCCATCTTGATGAACGGCAGCAGCACTAGTTGGGCGACGTAGTCGCTGTAGTTAATGCCGTCGTCGCATAGGTTCTAGAGTTTCGGGGCGATGTCGGAGTTGCTCATGATTTACTCGTGATGGGGGGCTGGAAGCGAACTGCCGGGCCGGTTGATCTGATAACGGGTGCTGCGCCCGCCACCAGGCAGGCGAACAAGGCAGGACTTGTCCAACAGGTCGGTTAAACGGCGGGTGGCCGTCGCCTTGGAAACTTTAGCAACGGCTTGATATTGACCAGCGCTAATACCGTTCTCGAAGCCTTGGTCGCCACCATCCAGTAGACGATTGAGGACTTTAATTTGTTCAGCAGACAATACCTGGTTGCGATGCGCCTGCCAGAAGCGCGCCTTGGCCAGCACGCGGTCAATACGGTCGAGCGCGTGAGCCAGACTGCTGAGCAATGTGGCGAGAAACCATTCCAGCCAAGCGGTGATATCCAACGAGCTCTTCTGGCTGGCTTCGAGAATGCGGTAGTAGCCAGCACGGTCGGCGAGGATGCTAGCCGACATGGCGTAAAACCGGATGGCGCGTGGCTCGCATTGGGTTAATGCCAGATCGGTCAGGGC
>JBBSSV010000261.1:0-2617 GCA_038241705.1 Burkholderiales bacterium
CCGATGGAAAAAACCAGAATGGCCACCAGGCCTTCGACCAGCATGGCCCCCGATTGCCTGGCAAAGCTGTGCCTTTTTACGATCAAGCCCGGCCTCATTCGCAGCCTCCAGCAGAATCGTCTAGATCCACTGCCGGATCACACAATCTGACTCTTCCCCCTTGGGACAGCCGTAACACCAGGCGGCGCGCGTCGGTAGTGGTTACGCTGACGATATCCAGACGAGCAGGCAGGTCTTTACCCACCTCGGACAGGCGCCCCATGCCCGAAAACACCAAGGTCAAGGGGGGCGAATCTGGCGCAACAGTGGCCAAGTCAACCGCTGGCGTGGCTGTGCTGACGCGGGCGCTGGCAGAACCTTCCTGATTCAGACGGGACTGGATGACTTTGGGACATGTCGTGCTTTTCAGCGCGTCCGAACATCCCACCTCCCAGTCGATGGTGCCATCTGCGTTAGGCAGTCGGAATTCGATCGGGCTGTTGCGGCGCACTGCTTCCATGCGGGCAAACTGCAAGCCGTCGCGCAGGGACTCGGCCGCTGTACGCACCTGCGCAGAATGCAACCAGGTGCTGAAATTCGGCAACGCTGCCAGCATCAGTCCGGCAAAAATGCTTAGGCCGATCATGATGCCGATCAGGTTGCTACCTTTTTGCCAGTGCTTGGTCAGCACCCACCATCCTGTCTAACTACCCAGCATTCCACAGGCGCTGTTCCCCAGCCAGCGGGAACAGCAGTAGTGCGGCGCTGGTTATCCTGATTCAGGGTATATATGAACCCCTGCATGAGGCCTGTGCCGGTCGCCGTGAGCAGAAAACTTTGATCGCTTGTAGACGCGCCATGCGCACAACTGAAACTGAAGTTGCCGGTCGCAGCCGGAACTGGCTCTTCGCAAGAGGTCGAGGTAGAGCCGTAGTCGCGATTATCCTGGTAGAACTGTTCCAGCTTTACCCGCGCAGTGGACAGTGCAGTGGTAGCTTCGGGAATCCGGCCACGGGTAAGGTAATTGTTATAGGAAGGCAAGGCGACTGAGGCCAAAATAGCCAATACCGCCACGGTGATCATGGCTTCAATTAGGGTAAAACCGGTATTAGCGGCAGACGGCATGATTTCCCTCCATTTTTGTCTAGAATAAACGCAAAAATGTTACTTTGGGGAAATATTTAATTAAGAATTAATGCTGCTACGCGCGGTCTTCTCAAGCCGTATAAGTTTGAAAAAATCTGAGCTTCGCGCCTTATCGGCTTTTGTCTATCCAGTAAAGCACAGTCACCAAGCCAACCGTAGAAGCAATCAGGAACAGTGCCCCGAATAGCCAGAACACCAAAGGAATCGTAAGGAAATAGGCACGCATGCCAATGGTGTAATACACCCCGGCCTGATTCAGCCGCTGGGCAATGTGTTCTGCATCCAAGACGCCCTTGCCGTAGGCCTCGGGCAGATTGATCATGAACACCACATGGTTCAGAATCCGGATCACCATGGCAAACGAAAAAAACGCCACCAGCAACACGGTCAGCATGCAGATGATCTTGACTATCCACCACTCCGGTGAGGCTGAGCCGCCAATGTTAAGAATGTGCCAGGCCTTGGCCAGTGATCCAACTTGGCTGGAGAGCGTCAATGTCCCCATGATCAGCAGGATGGCCGACGAGGCCTTGAAGGTGGCACTCATCAGAAAATTGCGCAAGGTATGAATCGCCATGATGTCCCGCCCTTCCTGCATGACATTCATCACCCAGAGGTAGCGTACTTTCACTTGCACGGAATGGGTGGTATACATCGGGTCCCGTGCCAGCTTGTACGACAGGAAAGCGTAATAGGCAACGATGATGCAGATACTGATGGCAACGGCGATCAGATCCAGATAGGAAGCAAGGTTCATGCTCATCCTAAAGACGCTGCCAGTGACAACAACAGCAGCAGCAACATCCATAGCACCAGCGCGCGCCATATCAACCCGACTGTACTTTGCAGCGTGCGCAAGGCGGGAGCATCGTCGGCCGTCGGCACAAAGTCTTCCGACTTGTCATTTATGAGTGTGACGCTGTCCGGCGATATGGTTTCCTGATCTGCGGCTTCTGCGCGTCTCTCAGCTTCTTGGACTGTCCGAACGGGCGGCACAGGCAAAAGGACAGTTTGTGGCTCCAGGTTGACTCCCATCGCCCCCCCGCCAGCGGCCAGCAGGATTTCTGTACCAGAGGCTGGGCGATAACGGGCAGCAGCGTTACGCCAAGCGTACAACGCTTCTTCGAAATTGCCGACCACTGCAAAAGCCGTAGCCGTCAAGCGGACCGGTATCCAGTCGATCCAATAAAAGGCACGGGCCGCAAACTTACCGAAGACGCCCTGCTGCACCTGCGCCGGCTCATTCCAGACGCGTGCCAAACAGTCTGCTACGCGATACAGCACCGCACCTGCCGGGCCAATCGGCAGCAAAAACCAAAAGAACACACCAAATACATGGCGATGGCTGCTCAACAGGGCTTTTTCAATAGCCATGCGAAACAATTGAGTGGCGCGCAGGTTCGCAGTCTCCTGCCCTGTCCAATCAGACAGCAAGGTGCGAGCAGTCTGCATGTCACCGGTATTCAGGGCAAATTGAATCGAGGAAAATCGA
>JBBSSV010000262.1:0-2534 GCA_038241705.1 Burkholderiales bacterium
CTGACCGAATTGATCCCGGTGGCCGACCGCTTGACGGTAAACATGGCACTGATGCAAACCCTTGAAACGGGGATGTCTCACCGCATCAAAAGCAGGCTGGATACGGCACAAGGCAGCGCTTGGTATGAACTCCACCTATCGTCCTATGCCGCCGAAGAAGGTGCACAGGAAATTCTTGCCGTTGGGCGCGACATTTCGGCGCAAGAGGCAACCGAGGAACAACTACGTCATCTGGTTACGCATGACGGTCTGACCGGATTGCCCAATCGGGCCTTGCTTTGCGATCGGGTGCACATGGCAATCGCCCAAGCGCCAAGGCTGAAGCAAGGGTTCACCTTGCTTATGATGGATTTGGATGGTTTCAAGAAAGTCAACGATGCACTTGGACACAACGTTGGTGATGAACTGCTGCGCATCGCCAGCCAGCGTGTGCGAGATGTCTTGCGCAGCGTCGACACACTGGCCCGGGTCGGAGGGGACGAGTTTGTGGTTCTCCTGCCTGGCATCGATACCGAAGTCGATGTCATGGCGATGGGACGCAGGATTGCGGCAGCCTTGCAATCGCCGTTCGACATTGATGACAACCTGCTCTACATGACGGTCTCGATCGGTGCCGCTATCTATCCTCTGCATGGCGACAACCAAGTGACTTTAGTGGCTCGAGCCGATACCGCCATGCAGCGCGCCAAGGAAACCGGTAAATCCCGTTGTGTCGTCTACGACCAAAAACGCGTGCGCCATCCCGAATACGACGTCTCGCTTGAGGCGGCGATGTTCGAAGCTGTGCGCAACGGGGAGTTTTTGCTCAACTACCAGCCCATCATGGAGTCGCATACGCGTCGCATCGTCGGCTTTGAAGCGCTCATGCGCTGGCTGCATCCTGACCTGGGGCTGGTATCTCCCGCCCAGTTCATTCCCATGGCTGAAGACAATGGATTGATCAACCTGTTGGGTTCCTGGGCGTTGAAAACTGCCTGCATGCAGGCGCGCCACTTTGAAGAAGCGGCCGGCTGGCCCCTGCGGATTTCGGTGAATGTCAGTCCGCGTCAGTTTCGCAACGACCACTTTCTGAGCATTCTGGATGAGGCATTGGCGCTATCCGAGCTGCCCAGCGACCAACTGGTGCTGGAAATTACGGAAGGCATCCTGATGTCGGACCCTGAATATGCCGAAACCCTGCTCAAGCAGATCAGTGAGCGGGGTGTCCAGATTGCGATCGATGACTTCGGTACTGGGTATTCCTCTCTAGCGTATCTCAAGCGTTTCCCCATCACTTCGCTAAAAATCGACCGAGCCTTCATTCGCGACTTGCCGTCTTCCGTCAAGGACGCAGCGATTTGCAACGTTGTACTGAGCCTGGCGTCACACCTGAATCTATCCACCGTCGCCGAAGGCGTGGAAACCCATGCGCAGTTGGATTTTCTTGAAAAACAGGGGTGCGATCTTATCCAAGGTTTCTTTGTTGGCCGCCCCAAGCATCCAAATGAAGTGATAAAAATGCTGCAGGCAGGTTCAACCCTGAGTAACTTGGGAGTACCACGGACATGAGGGCCTTTCTAAGCTCCGGCAGATTCAAGAGGGCAGCATGAGCATGGCCGCTGTGTACACAAGCAAAAGCACCGAAAAAAGACAGTTAACCCTCGACTTGCTATGGGCAAGAATGCGCCAGAAGGGCAGCTTGCCGGGTTTCTCAAGGGCTGTTTTCGCGATCACTGCCGCCTTGCGGGGAGACAACGGGCGTGAATTCAGCATCACCAAAACCGTACTCTCAGACCCGACGTTGACGCAAAGGGTGCTGGCCTTGGCCAACAGTGCCATGTATGCAGTATTTGGACAAAACATCAATACTGTGTCAAAGGCGGTCATGGTTCTCGGGACCGATACCATCGGCCACTTGGCCTTAGGTTTGAAATTGGTGGAAGGGCTTTCGTTGGCCGCTTCCGATTCTGCTCAGGCGCAATGTGAAATGGAAAAGGCAGTTCTGGCCGGTCAGATCGCCCGTCAGGTAGCATTCAGCTGCCAAGCGCGTGATATCGAGGAGGCCGTCGTGTGCGCTCTGCTCCACCCGCTGGGAAGAATGGTGGCTGTCTTTTACCTACCTGAGCACTGGACCCGTATCCAGGAGCAATGTGCCGCGCTCGATGCGAACGTCAGCATCGTCAGCAAAGAAGTGCTGGGCCTTGACCTAGAAGAGCTGGGACGGCTGAGCGCCAAGCACTGGGGTTTACCCCAAGATGTCATCAACAGCATGGTGCATGTAGAGCCCTGTGCACACGAGAAGCCTCTGAGTCATCCGGAATGGTTGGCTGCCGTTTCCACGCTCTCTACGGGGTGTGCGCGCGTGCTGGTATATGAATCTGAGGAAAATCACCAAAAAATTGTCCGTTATGCCCACGAATATGCGGACATGCTGGGCATGAGAGCTGAAGAGATCGTGCAAGCCGTGGAGCGCGGGCAGGAAGATGCACGTCATGAGTTGGCCGTGGAGCAAGATCGGCATGATGGCACTGTCGGACTTGCTACGCTGGCGCAAG
>JBBSSV010000263.1:0-2515 GCA_038241705.1 Burkholderiales bacterium
AGACTTCGGAAAAGACACCTGCTTCTCGCACGCGACGCGCAATCAGTTGCGTGACCTGGGAGCCGAAGTCGAGGATGAGGATTTTTGCATGCATGGGATGAGGGAATGTCAGTAAAGGTTGTTGCGCTGCGAGTCGAAGAGCGCGTCAGCGCGAGGAATACTTGGTGGCGAGGTTGGCACAAGCTCATGCAACGAAATCACAATCATTGTCCACCTGCTTGACAGTGGATGCTGCTGATTGAGCAATTAGTTCAATGCGCTTATCGGGGAGTTCTGCCACCCCAGAAACACCGATGGGCACTTCACTGGTGTGATGAAGTGCCCATCGGATACAACAAAATCAGCCAGCGCGGTAGTTGGGCGCTTCCTTGGTGATATGCACATCGTGCACATGCGACTCACGCATCCCGGCACCGGTGATCTCGACGAATTCGGCCTTGGTCTGCAATTCGCTAATGCTGGCGCAACCGCAATACCCCATGGCTGAGCGCACACCACCGACCAACTGGTACAAGATGGCGATCACGCTGCCTTTGTAGGGCACTTGACCTTCGATGCCTTCCGGCACGAACTTGTCAGCATTGTTGTCGTTGTCTTGGAAATAGCGGTCGGCTGAGCCTTCGGCCATAGCACCCAGACTACCCATGCCGCGATAGGACTTGTAACTGCGGCCCTGGAACAGGACTACTTCGCCTGGTGCTTCTTCCGTGCCAGCGAACATGCTGCCGAGCATGGCGCAAGATGCGCCCGCGGCCAAGGCCTTGGCCACGTCACCAGAATAGCGGATGCCGCCGTCTGCGATACAAGGTACGCCCGTACCATCCAGCGCCTTGGCAACTTCAGAAATGGCTGTGATCTGCGGCACACCCACGCCCGCCACAATCCGGGTGGTGCAGATGGAGCCGGGACCGATGCCGACTTTGACGCCGTCCGCGCCGTGTGCAACCAATGCCCTAGCGGCGGCAGCGGTGGCGATGTTGCCGCCGATGACTTCAATTTGCGGATAGGTTTCCTTGACCCACTTGACCCGGTCCAGCACGCCCTGCGAATGGCCGTGGGCGGTGTCGACTACGATCACGTCAACACCAGCCTTGGCCAGCAGGTCGATGCGCTCGTCGTTGTCCGGGCCAGTGCCCACAGCAGCGCCAACCAGCAGCTTGCCGTCTTCGTCCTTGGAAGCCCAAGGGTGTGTGGTGGACTTCTGAATGTCTTTGGCGGTGATCAGGCCGAGCAGTTCAAAATCGTCATTGATGACCAGCACCCGCTCCAGCCGATGTTCGCTCATGAGCCGCTTGGCTTGCTTCAGGTCGTCGCCTTCCTTGACGTACACCAACTTGTCGCGCGGCGTCATCTTGGTGCTGACCGGGGCGTTCATGTCCTCTTCAAAGCGCAGATCGCGGTTGGTGATGACGCCTACCACTTTGTTGCCTTCCATGACGGGAAAACCGCTGATACCGTGGTGTTCGGACAGGGCGCGCACTTCACGCACAGTAGTCGTGGGCAGGATGGTGATGGGTTCGCGCACCACGCCAGCCTCAAACCGCTTGACCTTAGCAACTTCACGCGCCTGCTCGGCCGCCGTCATGTTCTTGTGGATAATGCCGATGCCACCTTCCTGTGCCATGGCAATCGCCAGACGCGCCTCAGTCACCGTATCCATTGCCGCTGACACCAATGGGATGCGCAGCGAAATCTTGCGCGTCAATTGGGTTTTGAGGCAGGTGTCCTTGGGGAGAATGTCTGAATATGCTGGTACGAGCAGCACATCATCAAATGTGAGTGCTTTTTGAAGTAAACGCATGGCGAACCGTCCTGTTGACGCAAAGCCGCATTATACAGAAAAGAGGCAAATCAGCACTGCAAAGGCCGTTGCGTTTTGCGACTTTACAAGCCTTTTTCAGTGCCTATCAGGTCGCATTTGATCTTGGCACGCCGCGTCAAAAAAGAGGCGACAAGCAGTGTCATTACAAAAGCCACGCCAAGCTTACGCTGCCTAGCCGCATCAAGCTAACTTGCGCCTAGCCTCCACCCGACGACGACGTGCATCCATGGGATCGATCTGCAAGGGCCGGTAGATTTCAACGCGGTCATGCGCTTGCAGGAGCGAATCCAGCGTCCGCAGCTTTCCATGGATGCCGACCCGCACCTGTGCCAGATCGATATTAGGCAGCACCTGCAGCACGCCACTTTGCCGAATGGCTTGCTCTATGGTGGCGCCTGCAGGCAGATGGACCGTTTGCAGGAACTGGAGATCGGGGCCGATGTGGCAGACCTCGACGCATAGCTCCTCTCCAGGAGGCTCAGCCATAGACGACTTCAGCACGCTTGCTGAAGGAGTCAACGAAACTGTTGGCAATCATGCTGAACACGGGGCCGATGATCTGCTCGAGCATGCGACTGGAAAACTCGTACTGCAGATCGAATTCGATCTTGCAAGCATCTTCGCGCAAGGGGATGAAATTCCAGGTGCCTTCCAGATGCTTGAACGGGCCTTCTAGCAGCCGCATCTTCATCA
>JBBSSV010000264.1:0-2508 GCA_038241705.1 Burkholderiales bacterium
GCGGCAGATCGAGGTGGAACCTGATCGTGGCGCTTCTTTCATGAGTTTTGCCCCGCGTGTCATGCTCAACTTGAACGATCTGGCCGCAACCGGCCTGGTGCAGGAAGGTTCGCGCGTGACCTATCGGCTGCTGCTGGCGGGCCCGACCGACACTATCAACCGATTCAAAGGCTGGGTTGGAGGAGAGATCGAGGCCGACAATCTGAAAGGCGTCCACATCGAGTCGCTGGAAGCGGGGCGCCCTGAAATGCAAGCGACCCTTGAGCGGGCGCGCCAGTTTCTGTCGCTGGTGGGTTTGTTGTCAGCCATGCTGGCTGCGGTTGCAGTCGCTATGGCCGCGCGCCGTTTCATGCTGCGCCATGTCGATAGCTGCGCCATGCTGCGCTGCCTGGGCGCTACCCAGCGCCAAGTGACGTTTCTTTTTCTCTATGAATTTCTGCTGGTGGGCTTGGTAGGCAGTTGCTTGGGTGTGCTGATCGGTTTTGCAGCGCATTTTGTGTTGCTGGAGTGGTTGGGTCGGTTGTTGGTTCCAACCCTGCCGCCTGCCAGCATATGGCCGGGCTTGCATGGCATGGCCATTGGCATGCTTTTGCTTCTTGGTTTTGCTATGCCCAGTATCTTGCAATTGCGCAATGTGCCCCACAACCATGTCATGCGTCGCGAAAGCCAGGCCCAGCAACAAGTTACACTGAGCGTATACGTACTGGCAACGGTCAGTTTCGTGGCGCTGCTGCTGTGGCAGGCGGGTGATCTGCGTCTGGGAGCGTTGACGGCAGCCGGATTTCTGGGTGCCTGTGTTGCCTTTGCTCTGTTCGGCTGGTTGGGGTTACGTCTGCTGCACGGTGCCCGCCATGCTAGCGGTCATCCAAGTTGGCGCTTTGCCATGAATGGCTTGCAGCGGCGTCAAAGTGCGACCGTAGTCCAAGTGGTGGCGCTGGCGCTTGGATTGATGGCCTTGCTGCTGTTGACGGTCATTCGTGGCGATCTAGTTCAAGCTTGGCACCAAGCCACTCCTGCCGATGCGCCCAATCAGTTCATGCTCAACATTCAGCCAGAGCAAAAGAACGAGATTGAGGTTCGCCTCAAGCAGGGTGGAGTGGCTTCACCGGTGTTGTATCCCATGATTCGTGGACGGCTGGTCCAGGTCAATGAGAACTTTCTTACCGAAGACAGCTTCGCCGAAGACAGAGCGCGCCGCCTAGTGGATCGGGAGTTCAATCTTTCGACCATGCATACGCTCCCACCGCAGAACCGTATTATTACTGGTAAATGGTTCGATGACAGCAAGCCCGAAGCCTCTGTGGAAGAAGGGCTGGCCAAGACGCTGGGGTTACAACTTGGTGACAGCCTGACCTTCGACATTGCGGGGCAGCTAGTGCAGGCTACTGTGACCAGCCTGCGTAAACTGGACTGGGGTTCCATGCGGGTTAATTTTTTCGTCATCATCAATCCTGGGCTGATGCAGGGAACGCCACAGACTTGGATCACAGCCTTTTATCTTCAGCCGGCCCAATCGCGCCTGATTAGTGCGCTGACCCAGTCATTTCCAAATCTCACCATCGTGGATGTCGGCGCTATTGTGAAGCAGGTGCAGACCGTGATAGACCAGGTAGTGCGCGCCGTGGAATTCCTATTTTTGTTTACGCTGGTTTCAGGTGTGCTGGTACTGTATGCGGCGCTGGCCAGTTCCCAAGAGGAGCGCACGCGCGAAGCAGGGCTGTTACGCGCCCTGGGTGCGACTCGGCGTCAGTTGTCTCAGGCGCAAAGGACAGAGCTGACCTTGATCGGTGCCCTGTCAGGACTGCTCGCGGCCAGCGGTGCCGCCGCAGTAGGTTGGGCGCTAGCGCGTTTTGTCTTCGATTTTTCCTGGCAATTCAATTCCTTGGTCTGGCTCGCTGGGTTGTCAGGCGGCGTGACCTGCGCTTTCTTGGGTGGCTGGTTCAGCCTGCGCCAAGTCTTGAATCAGCCGCCCTTGCAAACCTTGCGCGAAGTCTTGTAGGGTGCCGTAAGCTTCGCTCTTCTCTGGAAACGGATTGTGCAGGCACGATCAGGCAGAAAAGGGCATTCTGGGGTTTTGAGGCTGGCGTTCGGCGCAGTTTTCTAGTTCGTTCTTGCTTCCCTATAGAAGAATTTTGTGTTCAGCTACAACTTTTTCCTTCCTGGCTCGTTGTTTGCATGGATCTTCTTTCTTAGCCTGAAATCAGCTTGCGACGCCGCAAGTTGCGCTGCAGCTTGGTTTGCGCAGGCATAAACCGGAGTCCGACAAACCTTGTTATGCTATTTTTACATTAATGGAAGTCATTGTTTTTAAAGGAATCCGTTGTATTTATGGATTTTTTTTACATGCTGCCACGTAAAAAGAGGACGCATGATAGATGTCAATACACGGCAAGCGCATGGCCGTAAAGTTGCAACCAAATCTACAGATTGCCGCCAGGACAGCTTTTCGAGTCAGACCTGATTGAGTACCTGGAAATTAAATGCCCAGAGTGCATGAGCAGGAAAGCC
>JBBSSV010000265.1:0-2501 GCA_038241705.1 Burkholderiales bacterium
GCTGCGGGAACGCTCAACCCGATAAAAACGCTCGATCAAACGGGGTATAACGGCTGCCTCCACACCCGGCGAAGAGTCTTCAAAGTCAAGGATCAACCGGTCTCCTGCCCGTCTGCCGTGGATGCGCAATTGCCCAGGCGCATGGGTATAGCGCAGCGTGTTTTCTAGAAGGTTGGAAAACAACTGGCGCATGCGGTCGGGATCGGCTTGCACGAAAATGGGGGTCTGCATCGCCAGCGTAGTTGTTAGGCCAAGGCCGGCGGCTGCAAATCGTTCTGCATACATTTGCTGCACTTCATCCAACAAGGCCAGCAGGTTGATACGCTGGAAACGGTAGCTCAAAGCACCCGCATCAGACAGGGACAGCTCATAGAGGTCGTCGATCAGCTTGTCCAATGTACAGACTTCGGTCTGGAGCGAATGCATCCCCGCAACCGTCAGCGGACGCACGCCGTCTTCCATGGCTTCGATCTCACCTTTCAGGACTGCTAGCGGCGTACGCAGTTCATGCGAGACATCGGCCATGAAGTCGCGTCGCAACTGTTCGTTTTTTTCCAGAGTGCGCGCTAGCTGGTTGAAATTTTCACTCAATTGGCCGAGTTCGTCGCTGCTGTTCACAGTCACTCGTGCCTGATAGTCACCCTGTGCCAGACGATGGGTGGATGCCGCGACCTTTTTGAGGGGTGCCAGGATCATCCGCGCCAGCAGGCAGGCCACCACTGTTGCTAGCACCAGGGCCAGGCCGGCCGTGATCCAGCTAGTTTTCAGTTGCTGCTCCTGAAAGCGCATGGCAGCGCCGGTGCTGACCTGCTGGAACGGCACCAGCGCCAACCAGCCGACCGTGATGCCATCGACAGTGACTGGCCGAATGATGGCATCGCTGCGTGAATGCAGATTGCCGACGACCCCTTGTTTTTCACGGTCCAGAAGAGAAATGCGTAATTGCAGACCGGTCAAATCGGATTCCGGCAATGCGAGAGGATGGGAGCGATTGCCTGCACGGTCATGACGCCGAGAAGGGGCTTGCCCCCTTTTACCTTTCGGCAGCGGGCGATGTGCCTGACCGCGCAACAATCCAAACCACGCGCGCGGATTGTCACGTAAAAAATCCCAGTTGCCTTCTTCCTGATAGGCTTGCGCCAGGTTGGGCGTCAGCACTTCGATGCGCTGCAACTCCTGTTCGTTCAGATACCCCAGAAACCCCTGATTGAAGCTGTAGCGCATGCCAGCTGTCACGGCTATCGCCACCAAGGCGCAGCTAAAAAGAATGGTCAGGAAGAGCTTGGACGTAATGCCGGGCCGAAGGCTGAAGTTCATGGGTTCCAGTCATGGGCAGCGCCACAACGATAAAATCAAAAGTCTGGCGCTGCGCCGATGCGCCCACCAGGTGAAGTGCGTCACCTTACTGATGCCATCCGGCTTGTGCTGTCTGCAAGTCAACAAGTCCGGGCCATTATAGGAGTGCGTTGCCGCGCATTTCGCCGTCGCATGCCATCTTCACGGTTTCTCCTCATTTTGTCGGCATGATGCCAATATGAAAGTTAATTACGTGCCGGTCTCTAGGACAGCATGCAATTCCCCGTCTCAAGAGCATGTCTAGAAAGGAAGTCAGATGTCGAGTCAAACCAAGGGCAATTCGCCAGCCACATCGGCCCCGCGCCGGCGCAAGATCGGCGCCGCCTTGCTTGCCGTAGCGGTGCTGGTTGCCGGCGGTTTCGTCGTTAACAAGTACCTGAATGGCAAAAGCCAGCCGGAACTCACCACTGTCGTTGTGACGCGTGGCGATATCGAAAACACCGTGACCTCGCTGGGTAAGCTTAAGCCCAAGGATTATGTGGATGTCGGTACCCAGGTGTCGGGCCAACTAAAGCAAGTCGCCGTCGAAGTTGGTGATCGGGTAGAGAAGGGCGACCTGATCGCCGTGGTGGACTCCACCGTCTATGAAACCCGGGTACGGACTGGTCGTGCCAATCTGGACAGTCTGCAGGCCCAGTTGCAGCAGCAGCAGGCCGAAGCCCGGCTAGCGCGTCAGCAACTGACCCGCAGCCAAGCTTTATTGAAAGAAAACGCCATCAGCCGCGAAGCCGTGGAGCAGAACCAGTCGGCCTTGCAGGTGGCCGATGCCCGCACACGCGCCACCCAAGCCCAGATCAAGGCTTCCCAAGCCACTTTGGAAGGCGACCTGGCCAATTTGGGCTATACCAAGATCCATACGCCGATGTCCGGCACCGTGGTCTCGCAGACATCACTGCAGGGCCAGACCGTGAACTCCAGCCAGCAAGCGCCGGTGATCGTGCGCGTAGCCAATCTGCAGACCATGACGGTCTGGGCCCAAGTGGCGGAAGCCGATGTGGTCAAGGTTAAGACCGGCATGCCGGCTTATTTTTCTACGCTGGGAGAGCCTGACCGTCGCTGGAAAGGGGAAGTGCGTCAGGTCATGCCCACCCCAGAAACCGTCAACGATGTGGTGCTGTACAACATTCTGGTCGATGTCGACAATA
>JBBSSV010000266.1:0-2480 GCA_038241705.1 Burkholderiales bacterium
AAATACCGCGCGGGCGCTACTGACTTGCTGACAGTGCTCGATAGCCAGCGTACCCAATATGCCGCCGAAGACAGCGCGCAACAAGCCCAGCTCAGCCGCTTGACGGCCACCATTGGCTTGTACAAGTCACTCGGAGGCGGCTGGCAGAGAACGACTGATGCCACTGACACCAAGTTACCTGCTGGTACATACCTGGTTGAAGCGTCTGCCAACACCCTATAGGCAGTGTCAGTTGCACCATCGCTAGTTGACAGGTTTCGCAAGAGGGAGGGGTCTTGGCGTTGAGCAGACACAACGCTCCTCTTTGAGATGCGTTCATGCTTGCAAGAGTAGGTTGTCGATCAACCATCAAGGTGTTGTCTGATTGACGTTATCGGCAGCCAGCTTCTAATCTATCGCCCTAGGAGAACGCAAAATGGCAGAACAAAATCCACCCGTGGATGCAAACAAGATGCATGAAAAACATGAAGAGCGAGAACCCAATGCGCCTGACGCCGCAACTAAATCCGGTAATCCCAACGATCCGCGCTGGAAATCGGCAGACAAACTACAGGAAGACAATGCAGAAAAGCTGGGCGAAGAACAGTATTCAGACAAGGGCGACAAGGCTGGGGGTCGCTGAACTATCAACTCTCGCTTTGCATAGCTGAGCTGCCATTGATGGAGTGCGGCAATTGGTCTATCGGGCAGTAGCCACCCTCAGCGATAAAAAACTCGAGAGAAAGCCATGTAAAGAAGGCGAATAAAAAGGGACGCTCTTCATCAGGCGTCCCTTTTTATTTACTGGCTCAGCCTGTGAGCTGAGTCTTAGGAATGAAAGTCGATCAGGCGACCTGTTCGTTTTCTTGCCTGACCTTTTCGCGCAAGGCCTTGGCAGCCGCCACCATGTTCGACAGCGCTTCAGTGGTTTCCGGCCAGCCGCGGGTTTTCAGGCCACAGTCTGGGTTGACCCATAGGCGTGCATCTGGAATCACTTCCCGTGCCTTATTCAGCAGCCGCTTCATTTCCTCGACCTGAGGAATGCGCGGAGCGTGAATGTCGTAGACGCCCGGGCCGATATCGTTCGGGTACGAAAACTCGCCAAAGCCTTCCAGCAGTTCCATATCCGAGCGCGACGTTTCGATGGTGATGACGTCAGCGTCCATCGCGGCGATCCAAGGCAGGATGTCGTTGAATTCCGAATAGCACATGTGGGTGTGAATCTGGGTTTCATCCTTGACACCGCAAGAGCTGATCTTGAAGGCACGCACAGCCCAGTCCAAGTAATGCGGCCAGTCGTGCGCCTTCAGCGGCAAGCCTTCGCGGAAAGCCGGCTCGTCAATCTGGATCATGCCGATGCCGGCTTTTTCCAGGTCGGTCACTTCTTCGCGCAACGCCAGAGCGATCTGGAGGGCGGTAGTTTCGCGTGGCTGGTCGTCGCGCACGAAAGACCATTGCAGCATTGTCACCGGGCCAGTCAACATGCCTTTCATGGGCTTGTCGGTAAGGCTTTGGGCATATTGACTCCAGGTCACGGTCATGGCTTCGGAGCGGTACACATCACCAAAAATGATGGGCGGCTTGACGCAGCGTGAGCCGTAGCTTTGCACCCAGCCGTTGGCGGTGAAGGCATAGCCCCAGAGCTGCTCACCGAAATATTCCACCATGTCGTTGCGTTCGGCTTCACCATGCACCAACACGTCCAAGCCCAACTCTTCCTGTCGTTTCACAGCCAGGCTGATTTCGCTGCGCATTTGCTCGAGATAATCCAAGTGCGACAACTCGCCACGCTTGTGAGCGGCACGGGCAGTACGGATTTCCGGCGTCTGTGGGAAGGAGCCAATGGTTGTCGTAGGGAACAGTGGCAGCTTCCATTTGGCTTGCTGCACATCAATCCGGCTGTTGAAGGGCGACTGGCGGCTGGCTTCGGACTCGGTTACGGCTGCGACACGCTTCTGCACCAACGGATTATGGATGCGGGGCGAGTGCTCGCGCGAGCTGATGGCCGATCGTGCTGCATTGAAGGCTTTTGCGGCCTGCGCCTGCTCGCCGTTCAGCGCTTGTTTCAAAGCATTGATCTCATCCAGCTTTTGCGCGCCGAAGGCAAGCCAGCCCTTGAGTTCGCCATCCAGTTTGTCTTCACGCGCCAGATCTACCGGCACGTGTAGCAACGAGCAGCTCGATGCCACCCAGAGGCGATCACCCAATTGTTGCTTGGCCGCTTGCAGGCTGTCCAGCGCCTTGTCCAGGTCTGCGCGCCAAATATTGCGACCATCGATCACACCGGCGGACAGTACCTTGTCCGCAGGCCAGTTCTCCAAAAATGTGTCCAATTGTCCGGAACCGCGCACCAGATCGATATGGATGCCTTCCACCGGTAGTTCGCGCAAACGGCTGGCATGGGTGCTGACATCATCAAAATAGGTAGCCAATAGCAGGGCAGGGGTAGGCCCTTTTTTCAGGGTGGCATAGCTGCTGGCATAAGCGTCTTGCCAGGCGGG
>JBBSSV010000267.1:0-2470 GCA_038241705.1 Burkholderiales bacterium
CCCGGCACGAACCATAACCACGATAGGAAGTAGCGCATCAGAGCGCGCCACAGGAGCAGTGGGCCACCGTCCTGACGCACGACCCGAATGCGCCAAGTCTTCATGGCCAGAGTCTGGCCGCCATGGCTCCAGAACCAGACAAAATACATCCCCAGCACCACGAACAGCCAGTCTTGCAGCGCGCTGCGTAGATAGAGGGCATGGCGTTGCTCCAACAGCGTGGAAAATACCAAACCCGCCATGAACAGCACACCAAACAGCAACATAGCTTCGTACAACATGCTGGCCAGACGGATTTTGAGGGGCGGAGCCTGCAGGTCGGAGGCAGTCTTGGCAGAGGAAGGTGCAGTCACGGCTTAATAGTTGTTAGTGGAAGAGGGCGCTGCCGGATCTTGGGGTGGCGCAGCGGAAGCGGGCATAGGTACGTTGGAAAGGCGGCGCTGGGCAGCCGTTTCTTCCGCCAACTGCCTTTTCTGTTCGGGCGTCAGCAATTGGTACTGCTGCCACTCGGCACTTTTTTCGTCTGGTTTTAGTTTGCGGGCACGTGCATAACTGTCACGGGCAATCTGTCTTTGTTCCGGCGTTAGTTGGCTCCATTCGCGCATGCGTTGCTGTAAGCGCTCTTGCTGAGCTGGCGGCATGCGCTCGAAGCGTTCACCAATTGCCAGCCAGCGCCTTTTCTGCTCAGCGTCGAGTGTGGCCCATTGTTCAGACAGAGGTGCTAGTGCGTGCTGCTGGGCTGGGCTCAGCGTTGCCCAGTCGGACTTGCCAGCGGGCGATGCAGTCTGAGGAGCAGGGGGGACATCAGATGACTGTGCCTGGGCCAAAGGATTGACTAGCACTAGCGTCAACACACCTATCAAAAACACAGGGTGACCATACCAAAACATCTTCAGCATAGGTCAGCCTCCTCGATTTGAAAGATAGGCGTTGAATCCACGGTCTGCATAGGCGGACAGCGGCAAGTCGTCGGTCAGCATCATCACATCCAGCTTCGCGACTTCCTGCAAATACTGCTGATGCTCCAGTTGATACACGACGACGATGCCAGCGGCCGCTATCAGCAGCGGGAATGCTGCGGTCAAGCCGGAGTGCCAGAGGCTATCAAAAGAAAACGATGGGAAACCTTTGCGGTTGGACGCAGGCGCGGCCAACCGCAAAGGTGCAGTAGCGCGTGCGCGAGGCAATCGGCTTGTCAAAGCGGCTGTGCGCGCCAGAACCAGCCGCTCCTGCGTGCTGGCCGGCAGTTGTTCCAAGCGCTCATCCAGCGCAGCGCAAACCTGGTTGATCAAGAAGCGGGGTTCGATAGTCATAAGGTGATTCCTCTGGCCTTGAGCCGTTCTGCCAGGGCCCGCGTTGCACGCGAGCAGTGGGTCTTGACGCTACCTGCGCTGCAACCCATGGCCGCAGCAGTTTCGGCAACATCCATCTCCAGCCAATAACGCATCAAGAAGGCTTCGCGTTGACGCGGCGGCAGCTGGGCCACAGCCGTCTCGATAGAAGCCAGCGTCTGTTGTCGCGACACTTCATCTTCGCTTGATGCGGCGGCTTCACTGCCTGCTTCCGCCGCCAGCACTTCCAGCAGATCAAAATCGTTTTCTTCAGTATTCGATGGACGCAGCGAAGAAAACAGGCTGACCCAAGTGTTGCGCACCTTTTCGCGCCGGAAATAGTCGTAAATCGTATTCTGCAAGATTCTCTGGAACAGTGCGGGCAATTCTTTTACGGGCCGTTCCGCATAGCTTGTGACCAGCTTGATCATGGCGTCCTGGACGATGTCAAGCGCTGCCTCGTCTTTGCGCACGGCATAGACCGCTTGCTTGAAGGCGCGCTTTTCAACGCCGGCAAGAAAGTCGGATAATTCAGTATCAGTAGCCATGCAGTCCCGTGAAAGTGACAAATGGGCCGCAAAAAAGGCGGCCTGTGCTGGGTGAATGCATTTGCCCAGAAGAAGCAGTGCCGCATCCTAGCAAAAAACCAGGCGCGCTGCGATTTGCACCGATTTGCTGAAAAAGTTAGCAAATCGGGTCATTTTTCTGAATTTAACTTGACCGGAATCATGCCAGCCTTTAACGTAGCAGTCCCTCCATATTCGGGAGGGGTTGGTCTTTTCGTGCGCGATGCATGACGTTGCATTCGACTAGACGTGCTTTATTGAAAAAGCTGTTTGCTCTAACCCACGCCACAAGCGTGAACATTTTCCAGTTATCCGCACATCCCCCGGCTGAACGAGGTTATTGCTGTATCTGTTCGAATTGTCCTTACCGGGACGGCGAGAATGGATGCGACGATGCCAACAAGGAAAGCCTGGCCGCTGCGGCATGACCGGCATGTGAAGGAGAGAGCATCCGATCAATTTCCAATGGACCTTGAAAGGACATAGTATGAATACCGAAACAGAAATCACAGGCGCCGAGATGGTCGTGCGCTGCCTGGCCGAAGAAGGTGTGGAACACGTCTTTGGTTATCC
>JBBSSV010000268.1:0-2448 GCA_038241705.1 Burkholderiales bacterium
GCCGTTTTCTTCTTCGTAGTACCGGGCCGAGGCTTCGATATCCTTGACCTCGTCTTCGTCCGGTAGCGTCACGCCATAGATGCTTTTGACCCAGTCGCGCTCTTCGTCGTCCGGGCTGATCAGATCGACCCAGATCGGACTTACCTGCTCCAGGTCGCTGCGGCACGTGACATTGACCTGACTGAGCCGACCGACTTGCAGGGTAAATACATTAATCATGAGTTCTCCAGACTACAGGCTGCCGACCATCCGGGTGACGCCAGCTCGAGGCCGCCGGTAACAGGCCTGCACGGTTAAAACAGGACGCCTGCGCTGCGCTGGCAGGCGGACGGTATTTTACGCGCTCGGCTTCAGCCAGGCCTAGCCCTGCGCCGTGAAGCCGGTGCATTTTTACTACAGCCCATGATGCTGGCCAGCTTACTCGCGCCTGTAGGAATTACTGAGGCGGTGCCACGGCATTCATGCGACGCACGATGACGGCACTACGCCGACCAAGATAGCTCGACCAGCGGTTTTTTTGGTAAAAACGTGGATTGGGCAGCATCACGGCCAGGCGCGCGGCCTGAGCCGGCCCGAGGTTGGCAGCTGAGGTGTTGTGGTAATGCCGGGCGGCGGCTTCCGCGCCATAGATGCCCTCCCCCCATTCCGCCACATTCAGATAAATCTCGAAAATACGGCGTTTGTCCATCCAGAATTCCAGCATGTAAGTAATCACCAACTCCTGGCCCTTGCGCAGATAGCTGCGCTTGCCAGACAAGAACAAATTTTTCGCCAATTGCTGGGTAATGGTCGAGCCACCAGATACTACCTTGCCGCGCTTGTTGTTCTTTTCGTAGGCCTTTTGTAAGGCTTCCCAGTCTACGCCCTTGTGGTCGCTAAAGTTAGCGTCTTCTGAAGCGATGATGGCCCGCTTCAAGTTGCGCGAAATGCGCTCATACGGCACCCATTGATATTCTAGGCGGGCATCGGGCTTGGTTTCATGGATGGTGGCTATCTGACTGCGCATGAAGCTGGTCGAGCTAGGATTGTGGTCCACCCACCACCATATTTGGGCAAAGTAATACAGCTGCAATAGGATGAGGAGCAGAATGGGGACAACCACCACCCACACCAGCAGACGCCAGATGGATTTCATGCGCTGGCCTGCAGGCTGGCACGCAAGGCCTCGAATACAGCAGCGGTCTTGGGCCGGACACCGCGCCAGAGATAAAACGACTCGGCGGCCTGTTCGACCAGCATGCCCAAGCCGTCACGCGTGTGCGCACCATGCTCTGCCGCGAACTGCAGGAAAACGCTGGGTTCCTTGCCGTACATCATGTCGTAGGCTAGGGTATGCGACACCAGCAAGGCTGGCGATAGGGGCGGCATGCTCGCTTCCAGACTGGAAGATGTGGCATTCACGATCAAATCCACCGCTTCGGTCTGGGTCGTCAAGTCGGCGTAGTCCAGAACTTCGATGGCCGTGGCAGTATCGGCGTATTGCTGCGCCAACCCTTGTGCGCGGGCACGCGTGCGATTGGCAATGATCAGACGCGCCGGGTGCTGAGCCAGGAGGGGCAGCAGTACGCCGCGGGCAGCGCCGCCTGCGCCCAGAAGAAGGATGGTTTTGTTCTGAAGCGACAGGCCAGCGTTGCGGGTGATATCCCTGACCAAGCCAACGCCGTCAGTGTTGTCACCCAGAATAGAGAGCTTTGCCCCTAGTTCCGACCGTGTAAAACGCAGAGTGTTGACGGCCCCGGCAGCGCGCGCTCGGGGCGTCAGCTCGGTTACCAGCGCATGCGCTTCAAGCTTGAAGGGAACGGTGACATTCAAACCTTTGCCGCCTTGCTCCACAAAGTCACTCACACTGGCTTCAAAGCCATCCAGCGGTGCCAGCAGGCGCGCATAGCGCAGCATCTGTCCGGTCTGTTTGGCAAACGCGGCATGAATATCTGGAGATCTGCTATGGGCAACCGGATTGCCGATCACGGCATAACAATCTGTGGAAAGCATTAATTTTCTCCTACAAGTATGCCCGCTTTGAGGGCATCGTCGCGGGTAAACCTGAAACTAGTGGTCATGATCCAGACATCGCTCTTGTCGGCCGAGCGCATGGTCCGGGCAAAAGCGCCAAAGGGCGCAGCGCGACGTACGATCTGAGCTGCTGCCGCGTCCAGCGCCGGATTGCCGGAGCTGCGCTCGATGACGATACCGCCCTCGCCGTCGGCGCCATACAGCGTGCCGTCCTGGAAAATGGAAATCGACAGCACCAGTTTGCCGTACAGCTTTTCGCCGTTCTGGCGCGGGAAGTTCAGGGTGCCGATCTTTTCAATTTTCTGGCGCACTGCGTCGAAATACAGGGCGTAACCGACTTCGCGCGTACGCGGCGAGATATGGGTTTTTCGTGGGCGCTTGTTGTATTCCTCAATACGCTTGGCGATTTCTGCCTCGCGCCTTGCCAGTTGCCGC
>JBBSSV010000269.1:0-2445 GCA_038241705.1 Burkholderiales bacterium
ACAACTTGAAAGCCTGGCAGGAAGTGAACCGTTTCTTGGAGCATGTCGCTAGCCGCGTCGCTCCTGAAAACCGCCTGAGCAATCAGGAACTAGCAGAGGCGACTTACTAAACGGCCGATTTCTCTTCAACCAGGTTCAACCTGATGTGTTCTCAGATACAAAAAACCGGCACTGGTCTTTCCACTAGGCCGGCTTTCAACTTTTCACGTGCAATAAAAAGCTGCACGCTTTTCAATTTTTATTTGCGTACCTGCAGGGAAAGCTGCGCCTTGAGGACGCCATAGCGGATATGCCCCACATCGATGTGCGGCTGGCCCGGCAGCTTGCCTGCCAATTCCTTGAGCGTAGGTGCATCCAGCAACTCTGGCTTTTGCGAGTGCCGTGAAGCAGATTTTCCTGTCATCAGGTGCAACAGCGGCAGGTTGGAATTGAAATCAATCAGATGTTTGCGGTTGTAGGCTGTCACGAACAGACCCTTGCGGGCAACCCGGTCCAGTTCCTGAAGCAACGAAGATTGTGCCTCGCTATCCCCCACGTAGGCTAGCAGGTCGTGACAGAACACCCAATCGAAGGCATTGTCCGCAAACGGCAGGCGTTTCTCCGCTTTGGAAAATACCTGGATGGTGATCGCCTTGCTCGTTTCCGAGGCCAGCCATTGCGCCAGGGTGTCCTGCTGCCTTGCCCAGGGACTTTCCAAGTCCAATACCAGATCAGCGCCGATGCCATCAGTAAAATCCACAAAGCTGGCAAACATCTGCTGGCGCTGTGCGTGCTTGACCTTATCCAGAAATCCTCCTTCGGGCACAGGAGCGAGTTTGGCTTCTATTGTGTCTTTCATGTTTTCTCCAGTTGGACATGACGCAACAGTGAGCACAACTCCTCCTCTCTGCCTGTCCTGCCCTTTGCATGCTTTTAGCGTTCTATAAATTGACTGCCGTCATGTTCGCGGCAAATCACAGCAGCCAACTTGTGCCGGGACAAGAAATCTTCACCGCTTGTACAGGAAAGAAAAAAGCACAGCAGCAATGTTGCTATTACACATGTCGATACAAGATTTAATCAAAAGATGATGCTTAACAAGGCTGCGATTGACGATACTCAGCATGAAACTTACTCAAAGAGTGTCCAATGGTTAAGCTAAAAAACACTCTTTTCCATCATGGAATTTCCCTTTTATACATCCGCGGATGCTGATTTTTTCCGGACAGCAGCCACTTTTAGGCAAGTGAAGCAGTCATGAAAGTTCTCGTCGCTCATAACGCCTATTTACACCGAGGCGGGGAAGACGCCGTAGTCGATTCGGAAGTGGCGTTGTTGCGTGCGCACGGCCATGAAGTAGAAGTGTATTCGCGTCACAATGAAGAATTACAACAGTTATCGCGCCCAACTGCAGCGTTGCAGACTGTCTGGTCCAAGCGCTCGACGCACGAACTGGAAGCCCTGAGCGAACGCTTCCAGCCTGACGTACTGCATGTGCACAATACGTTAGCAGTTCTTTCACCTTCGGTTTACTGGCTGGCCGCCCGGCGTGGGTTGCCAGTCGTGCAGACCCTGCACAATTTTCGCCTGCTGTGTCCGCAAGGCATGTTGCTTCGCCAAGACAGTATCTGCGAAGATTGTGTGGGCAAAGTTCCTTGGCGCGCTGTTACCCGCAAGTGCTATCGCGATTCGACCCTGCAATCCGCCGTCGTAGGCGGCATGCAAACCTTGCACCGTGCACTTGGCACCTATCAGAACAAGGTCACACGCTATATTGCCCTGAACACCTTTGGCCGTGACAAGTTCATCCAAGGCGGCCTGCCGGCTGAACGCATCCGCATCAAGCCGAACTTTGTCGATGCGCCCCTGCTGGCAGATGCAGGCAGAACGCAGCGTCAAGGCGGAGTATTCATTGGCCGCCTATCTCCAGAAAAAGGACTGCATGTTCTGGCCCAAGCGTTGCAGCATATAAACGCTGACGTTACTGCGCCGGCACCTCCGTTGCCGCTGACCATCATCGGCACCGGCCCCTTGCAAGAAGAAATCCATGCGCAGTTCCAGGCAGTGGCGCCTTCCACACGACTGCTGGGTCGACAAAGTACTGCACAAGTCGCCCAACATCTGCAGCAAGCGCAGTTTTTGATCGCGCCCAGCATCTGCTACGAAACCTTTGGCCTGGTCGTCATTGAAGCCTTTGCCTGTGCCACACCCGTCATCGCCAGCCGTCACGGCGGCCTGGGTGCACTGGTCACGGATGGAAAAACCGGGTTGCTGTTCAACCCGGGTGACCCGGCCGACCTCGCCGCCAAAATTGCCTGGGCACGTGCCCACCCAACTGAAATGGCCCAAATGGGCCAGCAAGCACGCGCCGATTATCTGGCGCATTACACCCCCGAACGTAACCACAGCATGTTGATCGACATTTATGAAGACGCCATTTCCACCCTCTCCGGCGCCCGCGAAGGA
>JBBSSV010000270.1:0-2408 GCA_038241705.1 Burkholderiales bacterium
CCGCATGGCCGTTTTCGTCGGAACAGTGGGCAAAGACGCAGTAATCCAGCACCGCTGGCTGCAATTGGGCAGCCACCAGCAAGGCATTGCTGACGATGAAGCCATCGATCAGGATCACCATGCGCTGCTCGGCCGCGGCCAGGATGGCGCCTGTGATCATGGCGATTTCAAAGCCACCAAAGGTTGTCAGCGCTGCCAAAGGAGAAAATTGCTGGCCGTCTTTGTCGTGCAGCGCCACTGCCCTGGCAATCACCTGCTGCTTGTGCGCAACGCCTGGCCCATCCAGTCCAGTGCCGGCACCCACGCATTGGGCCAAGGGCAAGCCCGTCAAGACATGCAGCAGGGCGGAAGCAGCCGTGGTGTTGCCAATACCCATCTCTCCCAGGCCCAGCACATTGCTGCCTGCCTGCGCCTGCTGCCTGACCAGTGTGCGTCCCTGCTCCAGAGCCTGGGCGCATTGCGCCGCACTCATGGCGGGCTGATTGGCAAAATTATGGGTACCCTGAGCCACCTTGCCATCAATCAGACCGGGGCGCGGGCCAAAGTCATGCTCGACGCCGGCATCCACTAGTTGCAGCGCCCACCCAAATTGCCGGGCAAAGACGTTGATGGCGGCACCGCCACTTAGGAAGTTTTCCACCATCTGCCAGGTCACGCTTTGCGGATAGGCCGAAATATTTTCTGCCGTCACCCCATGGTCGGCGGCAAAGACCAGCATCGCTGGCTGCTGCAGGTGCGGCGTCGTAGTGCGCTGGATTAACCCTAATTGCCGCCCCAGGTCTTCCAGCCGACCCAGGCTGCCCAACGGCTTGGTTTTCTGGTCGATCAAGGTATCCAGCGCACGCTGCAGAACCGGATCAGCGATGGGGGAAACAAAAAGGTGCGGAAAGGCCGACATGAAAAAAACCTGGGATGAGTCAAGAAGGCGGCCAATTGTTTGGCTCGTTAGCACGCTGTGCCAAGGTTTAACAGCATAGCCTGCTTCGACTGCTGGCAAAATAGCGCCTGTTGCAACCTTCTGCATTCACAGTCTTTCGGGAGCCGCGCCCTCATGATTGTCTTTCGCATCGCCCGGGTCATCGTTCATTTACTGTATGGGCTGATTTTGTGTGCGTTGGTTTTCCCTTTTGCTGGTTCAGCGCAACGTAACGCCGTGATCCGACGCTGGTCGGTCGGCCTGCTGACAATGTGCAACGTAACAGTCAGCCTGCGGGATGCCGCCGGCACGCCCTTGACCACCTTACCCAATACCCACGCCCTGATCGTTTCCAACCATATTTCCTGGTTGGATATTTTTGCCATCAACGCTGCTAGGCCTTGCCATTTCGTGGCAAAGGCTGACATCCGCAACTGGCCACTAGTCGGCTGGCTGTGCGCCCGCGGCGGCACCATCTTTATTGCGCGTGGCCAAAAAAGTGCGCTGCGTGATGCCTATCGTCATATCGTGCAGAGCCTGCGCGCGGGCGAACGCATCGCTTTTTTTCCAGAAGGCACGACCGCTGCCCAAGCCGATCTGCTGCCTTTTCATTCCAACCTGTTTGAATGTGCCATTGAAGCCGGGGTGTCGGTGCAACCCTATGCGCTGCGTTATCTGACGGCTGCGGGCAAGCTGGATGCGAACGTGGAATTCGTGGGTGACACCACCTTTGTCCAGAGCATGGTCAGGATCTTGCGCGCCGAGCGCATCGTGGCCGAAGTTACTGTCTTGCCTACCCTCTCCACGCAGCATCAAGACCGACGGGCCTTGGCAGATCAGGCGCAACAAGGGATTGCCGCCGCCTTGAAAAACGCCAGTCAGGCAACAGACGTCAAACACCCCGTACGCTTTCCAGACGCCGCCAGCGCAACCGCGGGCCTATACCAGCCGGCTCCACCTTCGGAGCCTTCAGCCCTCAAGTCGGTGGCTCCCAATGTCGATCGCCCAGAGCACAAGACGGCCGGATAAAACAAGCCAAGGCCGTTGCAGACCCGCCCCCTGCCGGATGCTGGCACGCAAGACACCACAGCGTCATTCGTGCGCTGCTGCGTCTAATACGCGCTTTGCCTTGAGTTGGCGGATTTTTTTGATCACTTCCGACCAACGATAAGGTTTGCTGATGAAGGTAAATTCATCGATGGCCCCGTGCTCATTGCTGATGAAAGGCGCGGGGTATCCGGACGCCAGCAGGATGTCCACTTCTGGGCGCATGGTGCGCGTCAGCCGCGCTAGTTCGACGCCGTTCAGACCACGCGGCATGACCACGTCAGTAAACAAAACCTCGATGTCGTTGGTACGCTTGAGCAGGTTCAGGGCGTCCGGACCATTGGCCGCTGTCAGCACGTCATAACCCATGGTGCGAAAGATCTCTGCAGCCATCTCGAGCACTTCTGGCTCATCTTCGACAATCAGGATTTTTTCTGTCTTTGCC
>JBBSSV010000271.1:0-2403 GCA_038241705.1 Burkholderiales bacterium
ACGTTACAACCTGTTGCCCTCGATCAGTGCGGCAGAAAACGTCGAGTTACCGGCCATCTACGCCGGCACCGGCAAGCAGGAGCGCATTACGCGCGCCCATCTTTTGCTGGAACGCCTGGGGCTGGGCGACCGTGCCGGTCATCGTCCAACCCAGCTTTCGGGCGGTCAGCAGCAGCGGGTGTCGATCGCGCGCGCGTTGATGAATGGCGCCGAAGTCATCCTTGCCGACGAGCCCACTGGTGCGCTGGACAGCCGCAGTGGCGAAGAAGTGCTGGCGCTGTTGCAGCAACTGCACCAGGAAGGCCATACCATCGTTCTGATTACCCACGATGCCAAGGTGGCCGAAAGCGCCCAGCGCGTAATCCAGATTACCGATGGCCGCATCATCGATGACACGGGTTACCAGGCTCCGACCAAGCCCATGCCGCGCCCGACGCCAACGCGCGCCGACGCGGTCTCGTGGGTGCCGGAGCTGCTGGAATCCGTCAAGATGGCCTTGCGCTCGTTGCGCGGCAATATCTTTCGCAGCGCCCTGACTTTGCTCGGCGTGGTCATTGGCGTGGCCGCCGTGGTCGCCATGCTGGCCATCGGCAATGGCAGCAAGCAGCAGGTGATGGAGCGCATTGAATCCATGGGCAGCAATCTGCTGCTGATCTTTCCCGGTGCGCCGGGCAGTCGCCCCAGCGGCGACGTGGCGACCTTAGTGGTGGGCGATGCCAAAGCCTTGCAAGAAGCCATTCCCGGATTGTCGGTGGTGTCACCAGAGCGGCGCACCCGAGCCACGGTGCGCTATGGCAGCCTGGACTACAGCACCAACATCACCGGTGTCTGGCCCGACTATGCCAAGACCCAAGACTGGAAAATGGCAAGTGGCAGTTTCATCTCCAACGCTGACCTTCAAGGTTATGCACCCGTAGCGGTATTGGGCCAGACCGTGGCCACCAATCTGTTTCCAGATGGGGACGATCCGATCGGACGTTATGTTCTGATCAAAAACGTGCCGTTCGAAGTGGTGGGCGTGCTGGCCGGCAAGGGTGCCAATGCCTTCGGTTCGGACATGGACAACGTGGCCTTGGTGCCGCTGTCCACCGGCTTCGTACGTCTGTTTGGCAAGCAGTTCCTGAACTCGATCAACGTCAAGGTGGCCAATGCTGAGCAGATTGAAAGCACTCAGACCCGGATCGAACAGCTGCTAAGCCAGCGTCATGGGACGGAAGATTTTCAGGTGCGCAGTACCTCCTCTTTGGCAGAAGCGGCGGAATCCGCCCAGAATACCCTGACCATGCTGCTGGGCTCTGTCGCGGCCATTTCGTTGTTGGTGGGTGGAATCGGTGTGATGAACATCATGCTGGTCACGGTGACGGAACGCACCCGTGAAATCGGCGTACGCATGGCCACAGGCGCGCGTACGGCCAACATCCTCCTGCAATTCAATACCGAGGCGCTGGTGGTGTGCGGCATTGGCGGCATTGTCGGTGTGCTGGTGGGTCTGTTGATCGGCGTGCTGGCCCAGCTCTTCGGGATGCAGGTGTCCTTCACCTTGGCACCAGCCTTGCTGGCTTTCTTCTCGGCCGTACTAACGGGGCTTCTTTTTGGCTATCTGCCGGCACGCAAGGCCGCCCATCTGGACCCAGTCGTGGCCTTGTCTTCGGAATAACAGGAATATCATGAACAGCAAGATTCGTTTGAGCCAGGCACTGGGTGTCAGCATTTTTTGCCTGAACCTCGGTGGCTGCGCCGTTGGCAGTCCGTATCAACGGCCTCAGGCCGATATGCCGGGCCAGTGGCAAATACCGGGTATAGAGGTCTCACAGTCCAGAGAATTGACCAAAGAGTCCTCCGTCAGCAGCCATATTGACGCCGCCTGGTGGCAAACCTTCGGCAGCATTGAGCTGAACGGATTGATGCAAGAAGCCATGGCTGCCAACCGCGATCTAGCAGCAGCCTTGCAGCGCATCGAGCAATCGCGTGCCACCGCTGGCATTACTGGCGCTTCACGCCTGCCTTCTGCCAATGCCAGTCTCGGCAGTAGCAAAAACCGCACTGACAGCGGCACCGAGCGCGACAGCAACGCCAGTCAACTTGGCCTGAGTGTGTCGTATGAAGCCGATCTGTGGGGATTGAACGCCGCGTCGACCGCCGCCGCACGAGCGCGCCTGCAGGCCAGCGTGTTTGATCGCGACGCCGTGGCTCTGATGCTGCAGGCGGAAGTCGCCAGTACCTATTTCCAGGCGCTATCGCTGCAGGATCGGCTGGCGATTGCCCGCAAAAACCTTGGCGCAGCTCGCCAAGTGCTGTCACTAGTGGATGTACGCTTTGAAAACGGCGCCAACAGCGGCTTGGAAGTGGCGCAGCAGCGCACCTCGGTCCTGAATCTGGAAGCCCAGTTACCGCAACTGGAGC
>JBBSSV010000272.1:0-2399 GCA_038241705.1 Burkholderiales bacterium
TCCAGCAGGCTAGCCTCATCGCCGCCCCATTGCCTCAGCACCGAGCAGATCCGGGCATGGGCGTACTGGACGTAATACACCGGGTTCTCATCGGACTGGGCCAGCGCCAGATCGACATCGAAGACGAACTCGGTATCGGCCTTGCGTGAAATCAGGAAGAAACGCACGGCGTCACGCCCACGCTGCAGATCACGTTCGCCAGCTTCATTTACCGCTTCGCCGCTGGACCATTCGATCAGGTCGCGCAAAGTGACGTAAGAGCCAGCGCGCTTGGAGATCTTGACCTCTTCGCCATTGCGCATCACGGTCACCATCTTGTGCAAGATGTAATCGGGATAGCCTGTAGGAATGCCCACGTCCAGTGCCTGCAGACCGGCGCGCACCCGGGCAATCGTGCCATGGTGGTCGCTGCCTTGCACATTGATCGCTTGGCGGTAGCCGCGCTGCCACTTGGTGATGTGGTAAGCCACGTCCGGGACGAAATAGGTATAGGTGCCGTCGGACTTCCTCATTACCCGGTCTTTGTCGTCTTGGTAGTCCGTGGTGCGCAACCAGAGCGCGCCGTCCTGCTCGTAGGTTTTGCCAGCCTGGTTCAAGGTTGCCACGGCAGCTTCCACCTTGCCCTCGGTGTAGAGCGACGACTCCAGGTAGTAGTTGTCGAAATGCACGCCAAAGGCCTGCAGATCCAGATCCTGCTCATGGCGCAAATAGGTCACGGCAAACTGGCGGATCGAGTCCAGGTCGTTGATCTCGCCGCTGGCGGTCACGGGCGGGCTGTCGGCGGCGGCCACAGTTTTTTGTGCTAGGAAGTCGCGGGCGATATCGGCAATGTAGTCGCCGTTGTAAGCGGACTCAGGCCAGTCCGCGTCGCCGGGCTGCAGACCACGCGCCCGGGCCTGAACCGAATGGGCCAAGGTGGCAATCTGCACACCAGCATCGTTGTAATAAAACTCACGGGTGACCGCATGGCCCTGGACTTCAAGCAAGGCGGAAATGGCGTCGCCCAAGGCACCTTGGCGGCCATGGCCGACATGCAGCGGACCGGTCGGGTTGGCCGAGACGAACTCCACCACCACTTTGTTGCCATCTCCTTCGGTGCTTGTACCGAACTGCTCGCTCTGGTGGAGGACCGCGCTTACTACAGACTGCTTGAGCGCAGGGGCAAGGCGCAAGTTGATGAAGCCCGGCCCCGCCACCTCAAGGCTTGCCACACAGTCGGCATGGGCCGGGTTGGCCAGCACCGCTGCTACGATTGCCTGCGCCAGTTCGCGCGGGTTTTTTTTCAGCGGCTTGGCCAGCTGCATGGCAATGTTGCAGGCGGCGTCACCATGGGATGGATCACGCGGGCGCTCCAGCGTCAGGCGCGGCTGCACGTCAGTGTCGACCACATAAGGAGCAAGGGCCGCCTGGAAGAGCGCGAGGATTCGGTGTTTGTGTTCGACTAGCATGAAGGATGAAGGTGGCTGAAGGTGAAGGCTGGGACAGGAGCTCGGGTTGCGGGAGCGCCCGAGAAATCTCCTGGGCGCGGCGGATTATACCGATTGCTGCTGTACCGGCCATGTCCATCGACGCCACTACAGCAGGGCGCCGCACACGCACAGCCAGGATGTTTTTCCCCAGTTGCTGCGTGACACATAGATCCCGGTTTCAGATCTTGCCCTGGATTTTCAGGCGCGACAGCGTCTCGGCGGACAGGTTGAGGTAAGAGGCCAGTTCTTTTTTCGGAATGCGGTCGAAAAGGCAGGGGTGCTTGCGCAAAAAACGATGGACCCGGCCCGGAGCATCCAGTAGATGCAGGGTGATGGTGTGCGCCATGATTTCGCTCATCTGGCGCATGACCTCGGCTTCGTAGGTCTCCTTGGCAATGGGGTAGTCTTCCAGGAAGGCGACCCATTGCGGCAGCGGCAGCTTGGCTACGCGGGCGCGGGTGACGCAAACGATGCTGTAGGGCGTGGGCGTTTTCAGTTTCCAAGCCGCGTAGCTGCTCTCCATGCTGCGGCCTTCGGCGAAGCGCAGGATCATTTCGCGCGCCTGCCGGTTGGTGACTACACGCTTGAGGATCCCGTCCAGAATGAAGTACTGCTCCATCTCATGCACGCCTTGGTGCAGGAGGAAATCGCCCTTTTGGCAATCAACTACGATAAGATGGGGTTCCAGCGCAGCAATCACTTCCTCTTCCAGATCTTTCAACACGATGTTCTGTGTGAGCTGGACGCGGATGATGTTCTTGTCCGGATGATTTGCAACGAATGACATGGACATGGATGATTACAGCGCCGGGTCGTTTGGGCAAACAAGCATGATGCGTCGAAAATTGACCGGGGTCAATGATAGAAGCGCAGGCAGGTCGATATGATCGACTCGTCGAGTAGGCAAATGTGCGCAATAGCCCACATCCA
>JBBSSV010000273.1:0-2360 GCA_038241705.1 Burkholderiales bacterium
ACCAATTGCCGCAGGGTTATTTCTGGCCGGGAGACAATCCGGCACGTCAAGCCGCGGACGTCTTGAAGCTGTCACAGTTCATTGGTGAATTCGAAAAACCCAAATTTTTCGAATACCAGGCCAGCATCTGCACTCACAGCCGAAACGGCAAAATAGGCTGCAATGCCTGTGTCGAAGTCTGTTCGGCCGACGCCATTGCTCACGATGGCGACCATATCAAGGTCACACCCAACCTGTGCGTGGGTTGCGGTGCCTGCACTACGGTCTGTCCGTCGGGCGCCATCAGCTATGCCACCCCGCGCCCACCGGAAATGGGTCAGCGCCTCAAAACTCTGCTGGAAACCTATGCTCAGGCGGACGGAATGGAGGCGGCTTTGCTGGTACACAGCAAGAACCGTGGAGCAGAGCTATTGCTGCAACTGGGCCGTCAAGCCCGGGCCAAGGGGAAAGGACTGCCGGCGCGGGTCATTCCGCTGGAAGTACACCATGCGGCGTCTACCGGCATCGATCTGTGGCTCACCGCTGTCGCCTACGGCGCCACCAACATTGCCGTAGTGACGACTGCGGAAGACGCGCCCCAGTATGTGACGGCCCTGCAGGAGCAGATGCGTCTGGCGCAAACCATCCTGACGGCGCTGGGCTACGGTGACACCCATTTCCAGTTGGTCCAGGTAGAGCATGCGGCAGAACTGGAAACTGCCGTGCATGCACTCGTGCCGGGCATCGTGCCACAACAGCCAGCTACCTTCCGGGTCAGCGGTAACAAACGCAATACGCTGGATTTTGCCTTGTCGCACTTGATGCAGCACGCTACGCAGGACGTACCAGAAGTCATTGTCTTGCCAGCAGGCGCGCCCTACGGCAAGGTAAACGTAAATACCGAGCGCTGCACTCTGTGCATGGCCTGTGTCGGTGCTTGCCCTACATCGGCGCTAATGGACGGTGCCGATCTACCGCAACTGCGTTTCATTGAAAAAAATTGCGTGCAATGTGGGCTTTGCGAAACCACGTGTCCAGAAGACGCGATCAGCCTGACGCCTCGTCTGCTTCTGACCGAGCAAGCCAGTGAAGCCCAGGTGCTGAACGAAACCCAGCCGTTCCACTGCGTGCGCTGTCAGGAACCGTTTGCCACCGCCAGCATGATTGAAAGCATGCTGCTCAAGCTCAGCCAGCATGGGGCGTTTGCCGGCAATCTGGAACGACTCAAGATGTGCGCCGACTGCCGGGTGATAGACATGATGGAAGGACAGCCGGAAACCAACATTACTCAGGTACGACCACCACGCTGACCGGCAAACCTATTGGCGTGGCGTACCTTGATGGATGCGCCGCGCAAGTAGAGCGGTCAGGTGCCCTAACTTACAATACAGACGGCCATGCCGCCTGTCCCAAGAGTGCACGGCCCGATACTGACTGCGTACGGTTTCACGGTCACCGCGCAGGATAGGCCCAGACAGAGCTTGTTCCGGTCCCTTTTGCAAAAGGTTGTCGCTAGTGTGGCGCACCAACGGGGCGACCATAGCCAAGGCAGTCTCACGCGGAATGCCGGCTTGCTGATAAGCCTGCAACGCCACATCGACCAGAGTGACTAAATAATTGGAGGCAAACACGGCGGCGGCGTGATACAGCGCTTTCTGCGCGGGATCAATGCGTGCCAGTTGCGCGCCGATATGCATGAAGGCCGGCTCCAGCAGGACCAGAGCGGCTTCGTCGCCTTCGGCGCCGCACCAAGTGCCGGCAAAAGCGTGTAGCACTTCATTTGGCTGGGCAAAGCTGCAAATCGGATGGACGCTGGCGACATGCGCGCCGAAGGTGCGGGCGCTTGACAGAATAGTCGATGGCAGAGAGCCGCTGCAATGAAAGACAGTGCTGGTTGAGAGCAAAATGCCCAGCGCTGCCAACTCCTGACATTGCAAGACAATGGCATCGTCCGGCGTGCCGATCAGATAAACGTCTGCTGCCTGTACGGCGCCGATCTGGTCAACCGCCTCACCCGCGCCCATGAAGGCAACCGCAGCGTCTGCACTGGCCTGGGTGCGATTGCAAACCTGGGTGATCCGAAAAACGCTGTGGATGTGCCAAAGCGCGCCCAGCACGCGCGCCATCTGGCCACAGCCGATGATCGCCAGCGTAGGGAGCGCGTTCATGGCATCCTCACTTCGTGCAAGGGCTGATATGCATACTCAGGCAATCTGTTCGAGCGCATCCTGTTGCTCCAGCCAGGCTTCTTCCAGTTCTCCCAATTTCTTGGCCGCTTCGGTCTGGTCCGCCAGCAGGCTTTTGAGTTCCTGCTTGTTGCTGTCGTCATAAATTTGTGGCTCGGCCAAGCGGGCATTCAGTGTCGCCTTACGGGCCTGCCA
>JBBSSV010000274.1:0-2333 GCA_038241705.1 Burkholderiales bacterium
ATGTGGCATTGCAGCCACTGGCAGTAGCCAAACTTCTGCAGGCAGTCGCACAAAAAGAAGCGCCGCAACTGATCATTCTGGGCAAGCAGGCTATTGACGATGACTGCAACCAGACAGGGCAGATGCTGGCGGCTTTGCTGGATTGGCCTCAAGCTACCTTCGCCTCAAAAGTGGTGGTTGAAAATGGCAAAGCCATTGTCACGCGTGAAGTCGATGGCGGCCTGGAAACGGTTGCGCTGACCCTGCCGGCGATTGTCACCAGTGACTTGCGCCTGAATGAACCGCGCTATGTCACTTTGCCAAATCTGATGAAGGCCAAGAAAAAAACCACTGATACGTTTACTCCAACTGACTTGGGAGTGGATGTCACGCCGCGCCTGAAGACCCTGAAGGTGGTTGAGCCTCCAAGGCGGGCTGCAGGCGTCATGGTGCCAGACGTGGCCACTCTGGTTGCCAAGCTGAAAAACGAAGCCAAAGTCTTGTAATTGCCAGCGACGGCATGAAACCGTCCGGATTTCACTGAATTATCAGGCAGTTGCAACCTTGTGTGCGGCTGCCGTTTTGCTAGGGGTGCCTGATGGCTGTATTAGTTATTGCTGAACACGACAATGCTTCCCTCAAGGGCAGTACATTCAATACTGTAGCCGCCGCTCTCGAATGCGGTGGCGAGGTGCATGTCCTAGTGGCCGGCCAAAGCTGCGGCGTGGTGGCAGAAGCAGCTACAAAAATCGCTGGGGTAAGCAAGGTGCTGGTAGCGGATGCCCCGCACTTAGGTGAAGGACTGGCTGAAAATGTAGCATCCCAAGTGCTGGAGATAGCCGGCAACTACAGCCATATCCTGGCACCCGCCAGCGCCTATGGCAAAAATATTCTGCCGCGCGTTGCCGCACGTCTGGATGTGGCTCAGGTGTCGGAAATCACTCGCATCGAATCGCCCGACACTTTCGAGCGTCCCATCTACGCTGGCAATGCGCTCGAAACCGTGCAGTCGCTTGATCCGATCAAAGTCATCACCGTACGCACCACCGGCTTCGAGCCTGCGGCGCATGAGGGCGGCAATGCCACGGTGGAAACGCTTACACCTGTCGCTGACAGTGGCAAGTCGGCCTTTGTCTCGCGCGATCTGGCCAAATCCGATCGCCCTGAACTGAGCGGCGCCAAGGTGATTGTCTCGGGCGGGCGTGGTCTGGGTTCGGGTGAAAACTTCAAGTTGCTGGATCAATTGGCCGACAAGCTGGGCGCAGCCCTGGGTGCATCGCGTGCGGCGGTGGATGCGGGTTATGTGCCCAACGACTGGCAGGTCGGACAAACCGGCAAGATCGTCGCGCCCCAGCTCTACATTGCGGTTGGCATTTCTGGCGCTATCCAGCATCTGGCGGGGATGAAGGAATCCAAGATCATCGTGGCCATCAACAAGGATCCCGAGGCGCCCATCTTCAGCGTGGCTGATTACGGCATCGTAGGCGACTTATTCGAGATCGTGCCTGAACTGGTGGCTGCGCTCGATTGATGCCAAGGTGGCTTCGCGCAGACTTTTGAAAGCGTCACCTTACGGCTCGCTACTATCAGCCGAAGGCGCCGCCAGTGTGGTACAGGTCGGTGACGCGCGCCAGCAAAGCGATCAGAACAGTGAATGCCAATGCGAGCGACAAGGCTAGCAGCAATACTAAGGGCCAGCGCGATTTGGTTGCGCGTTCCGAGCCTGGGTTATAGGTTGCATCCCATTGTTCATCTGACTTCAAGCCAAGAACCAAGGCGCTCAACAAGGCCAGCAGCCATGACAGGATGAAGGGTAGTCCAGTGAATACCCACGGCTGTTCCGGGAACAAGCGCATCAGGATGCCTGTCAGCAGCAGGGAGGCGGCATGCAGCCAACCCCATGGGTCGGTCCAACTGTGCAGATAGAAGCGGTGGAAACCAGCCGCGCCAACGCTGAATGCCAGAAAAGTAGCCAGAGTTTTATTTTTGTGGGCAGTTGCCATAGATCGCGAAACGATAGGCCCGGTTAACAAGCACCGGGTGACGGTAGCTGCCAAGGGCAGGGGCTGTGTGTCAGGGAATATTCCTTTCCCGAGCGCGGTCTAGTATACTGCATGCCTCTTTGCAAGGAATCGCTCAGAATCAACGGGCCGGCCCATGACAAATGGGATGCGTTTGCGGGATTGTATTCTGGTCAGTCATAAGCTTAAACAGGGCTTGTTATAGAAGAAGACTTCTGCAGATTTGTCATTTGCCTTTAAAAGGCGTTACACGTTATAATTCGCGGCTTTTTCCGCGTTCGCACTCTTTTTGGAAATATTAATTTTATGGTTGTCATTCGTTTAGCCCGTGGA
>JBBSSV010000275.1:0-2332 GCA_038241705.1 Burkholderiales bacterium
CAGCAGGCCGATGTGCATGACCGTTATCACTTGTACGCACCTTTCTTGCCGGATCTGGAAAATGGCTGTCTGAACGTTCACAGCAAGGTGTTTGCCATGGACGACGATGTGTTCAGCATCGGCTCGGCCAATCTCAGCAATCGTTCCATGGTGCTGGATACCGAATGCAACCTGGTAATCGAAGCCAGCGGAACGGCGGAGGAAAAACAGCGCATCCGCGCCGGCATCGCGCGCATGCGCAATCGCCTGCTGGCCGAGCATCTGGCCACCTCCGTGCATCAGGTCAGCGTCGCCGTCGAACAGACCGAAAGCCTGCACGCGGCAATCAAGGCGCTGCACACGCCAGGGCGCAGTCTGCGCATTTACCATCCGACGACAACGCCCGAGCTGGAAGCGTTGATTCCCGAGAATGCGCTGTTCGATCCGGAGCGGCCGATCGACCCCAACAAGCTGGTGGCCCAGCTGGTGCCCAAGGATGCGCGCAAGCCGCTGCCGCGTCGGTTTCTGGGACTGAGCATTTTGACCCTTGCCCTGATCCTGCTGGCGGTTGCCTGGCGCTGGACGCCGATGCGTGAATGGATGAACCTGACCTCGATGGTGGCGCTGGTGCGCAGCGTCGAAGCCATGCCTTTCACGCCCCTAATCGTGCTGGGCGGTTATGTCATCGCGGGTTTTTTGATGGTGCCCGTCACCTTGCTGATTGCCGTGACCGGTATTGTGTTCGGTCCCTATGTGGGGGCGGCCTATGCGATGGCCGGTTCTCTGCTCAGCGCCTGGATCAGTTATTGGGTCGGACATTGGCTGGGGCGCGATGTGGTGCGCCGCCTGTTGGGTACGCATGTCCACAAGCTGGGCCGCCGGATTGCCCGACAGGGCATTGTCGCCATGGTCATTTTGCGGCTGCTGCCGATCTCTCCGTTCACCATTGTCAACATCGTGGCGGGTGCTGCCAATATCCGCCTGCGTGACTACTTGATCGGCACAGTGCTAGGCATGGGCCCAGGTATCGTTCTGACGGTGCTGTTCATTCATAACCTGGTGCGGGCAATTCGCAACCCTAGCCTGGGCACGGTGGCTATCCTGGTACTGGTGTCAGTCTTGATGATTGCGTTTTCTTTTTTGTTGCAGCGTCTTTTTTCAAGGCGGCAGAAAGACAAACTGCCATGAAGCGGGCGTTGAGTGATGACCACCTCGATTTCCAAGCCAATTTGTTCGTGCCGCAACCCACGCTGTCGCCACCTTGGCCCCTGACAGTGGCGACCTACAACATTCATGGCGCGGTTGGCACCGACCGCCGCTTCGATCCAGCGCGTGTGGGAGAGGTGCTGTTGGAAATGGATGCAGACGTCATCGCCCTGCAGGAGGTGCCGTTGGGCGGTAGCCGCATGCCCAACGTGCTGGCCCTGCTGCAAAAACAGATCAATTACTACTCCGCCGAAGCCATGACTTTCAGCGTTGGTGGGCGCAGTTATGGCAATGCCATTCTCAGTCGTTATCCGATCCATGCGTCGCGCGCCATTGATATTTCCTTTGGCAGCCACGAGCCGCGCGGGGCACTGGATGCCGACATCCTCTGCCAGGGCCAACCCCTGCGGGTGGTGGCGACCCATCTGGGCTTGCGTCCCGCCGAAAGACGCGACCAGATCAAGCGCTTGCTGCAGGTTTTCGACACCAACGAAATGCCAGTTATCCTCATGGGTGACATCAACGAATGGTTCGTCTGGGGCCGGCCGCTGCGCTGGTTGGTGTCACACTTTCAGGCGGTGCCCGCGCCGCGCACATTCCCCTCGCGCTGGCCCATCTTTGCCCTGGACCGCATTTGGATTCGACCCCGGCATCGCCTGGTCCAGGTCATGGTGCACGCCACGCCTTTGGCGCGCCTAGCGTCCGACCATCTTCCCCTGATGGCCCATATCAGCAACGACCCAGCTTTTTATCATGAAGAAATTGAAGCGCTAGATCGCGAAGTCTTTGAGTGACGCGCTTACTAAAACAACAGCTTTCCGAGCAATTATTAACAAAAGTCAACATTAGCTTGTTCAGTGAATGCCAAGTCTGATGCAACACAAAGTTGACATTTAATCAGCCCCTACACTGCTTCGCATTGCTGATGCAAGAGTATGTGTCGAGGTGCCGTGAGGGCAACGTTTGGGTGTTCAACTTAAAGTTCAGTTTCTTGGTCGAATTTTAGATCAGAAAAACCTGAAAACTGCCGAATCTTTGCTAACACCCACTAACGCCTCCCGAAGTAAGCATTGCAGTTGAGGGTACTCAATCCATGTTTTTTTGAGTTGACTTTAGTTGTCATTCAAGCCGGGTTTGCCAGTAAACA
>JBBSSV010000276.1:0-2293 GCA_038241705.1 Burkholderiales bacterium
ATCGCCATCCGCCAGGCGCTGCTGCCAGCCGACACGTGGCACCTGGGGGAAGCGTTGCGCCAAAAAATCGAGCAGGCTCGTCCAATCTCCAGACGGCAGAAACACACTGCTGGGGCTGACCCCTTGTCGCGCCGGTGGCGGCCCGGCTTGTGTAGCACGGCATTGCATTATGTCATCCAGAACGAGAATGAATAATCCTGCACAAGACGTTTATTCGGCATCGTGTTCCAGCCGCTTGGCCCTCAACAGTCGCCACTGCAAGTCTGGGTGGTGACCATACACATCTTCAACCTGGGTCTTGGTTTCTTCCAGTGCCGTATCCAGTGCGATCCGGCTGTCGAAGACAAAACACTCGCCCTGCCAGTCCTTGTCCGCATCCGGCATCTGCTGAAAATAATTCAAAATACCGCCCTCCAGTTCATACACCGTCAAGCCCATTTCCTGCATCCAGGGGCTGATTTTTTCACAGCGGATGCCGCCGGTACAGTACATTGCCACGCGCTTGCCGGCTGCCTTCCATTTGGGCGCCTGGGCCTGAATGTAGCCGGGAAAGTCGCGGAAATTGTCCACTCCTGGATCAATCGCATTCTTGAATCGGCCCAGCCGGTATTCAAAGCTGTTGCGATTGTCGATCACCACCACGTCCTTTTGCGCAATCAGCTCGCGCCATTCCTGGGGGCTGATGCGCGTCGGCGGTTGACCCGGGCGCTTGGCTGCACTGGCGTCTTCGATGCCCAAGGCAACAATCTCGGGCTTGCGGTGTACCTTGATCCGGGCAAAGGGTGGGGTCTGGCAACGGCTGCGCTTGAAGACCATATCGGCAAAGCGTGCATCCCGGCACAAAGCCTGCTCGAATACCTCCAATTCGCTGGCTGTGCCGGCCAGCACACCATTGATGCCCTCTTCAGCCACCAGAATGCTGCCGCTCAAGCGACGCGTGAGCGCGCGCAGCTGGATCACCACCGCATCCGAGTCTGTCAGAGCGACGAACTTGTAGAAGGCAATATGCAACATGGCGTCCTGTTCGAGTGCCCTGTCAGCAGCAAGCGAGGCGACAGGATGCGTGGCAGATGTCATGGCAAACCTCATTCAATCGGTAGAACGGCTCAGGTTGGCAAAATTGGCGTCAAGCATGGAGAAAGCATTGTGTCTTTTGGCCCACGGCTTGAGCTTGCGCTGTTTCGTATCGTGTTTAGGTTGGGTAAGAGGCACCAAGGCGATGAAGGTGGCGGCTGAGCTGACGCACAAATTTTACCTTGACGTCTACATAGGCGGGACAAGGTTCGGTTGCCATCGGCACCCTCCACTCTTCGGGTGCGGCGGCCGGATGCAATTGCCGTGGGCCACGCAGATAACCGGTGACCCAGGCCGTGCGCAAACCCAGCGACTTAGCCGTTTTCAGATTCGCCAAGGTGTCTTCCACCAGAATGCAGCGCTCGGGTGCAAGGCCGTGGGTTGCCAGCAGCTTGCGCAATAGCAGGTGCGACGGCTTGGGCCGCAATTGGCGATGCACATGCATCGATTCGATGGCAATTTGGTGTGAGAAATGGCGGTGCAGATTCAGATGCTTCAGGATGTCCCGGGCATAGCGTTGCGGGGCATTCGTCAGCAAAATCTTGCGTCCCGGCAAGCGCTGCAGCAAGCGTCCCAGGCCGCGCTCAGTGCGCAGCATGGCGCGCAAGTCGTCAAAGTCATGGGCCGCCTCCAGAAAGGCGCTCGGCTCGACCGCATAGTGACGCACCATTCCCAGCAGGGTGGCGCCATAGCGCTGCAGATAGGCGATGCGTAATGCGTTCACGCTGTCCGCACACACGACTTCCTGCCCTTGGGCCTTGAGCACGCCTTCAATGAAGGCGTTCATGTTGTGATTGATGGCCGGGAAAATCGCATGACTGGCGTCATGCAAGGTATTGTCTAGATCAAACAGCCATACTGGTTGGCGACAACGGGAAGGAGAAGGCATCAGGGGGAAAGAAAAAGTCCACTCCCGATCGGGAGTGGGCTGGCTGCCGGTCTCGCACAAGATTGGCGTGACCAGCACAAGCCAGCGAACTGCGACCTAGTGCGAGCGGATCATGGTGCCGAAGGCCTGATCAGTCAGAACTTCCAGCAACAGCGAATGCTCGATGCGACCATCGATGACGTGGACGGTGTTGACGCCGGATTTGGCAGCATCCAATGCCGAGGAAATTTTCGGCAGCATGCCACCGGAGATGGTGCCATCTTCGAACATTTCGTCGATTTCACGCGCCGACAGGTCGGTCAGAAGATTGCCCTGTTTGTCCTGCACGCC
>JBBSSV010000277.1:0-2248 GCA_038241705.1 Burkholderiales bacterium
CGCGCGATCGCCGCAGAGCCTGCGGCCCTGGTACGGGAAGGTGGCGTTATTGCAACTGGGTTTGATATCGATCTGGATGAGTTGCGCGCCTTGTCGCACAATGCCGGTGAGTTTTTGCTGGACCTGGAAACTCGAGAACGAGAACGGACCGGCATTGCCAATCTGCGGGTCGAGTACAACCGGGTCCATGGGTTTTTTATTGAAGTCACCCACGGCCAGACCGACAAGGTTCCCGACGACTATCGCCGACGCCAGACCCTGAAAAATGCCGAGCGCTATATCACGCCAGAACTCAAGGCCTTTGAAGACAAGGCCTTGTCGGCGCAGGAGCGCGCCTTTTCACGAGAAAAATATCTTTACGAACAAGTGCTGCAAGAACTGGGCGCGCATATCGAAGTCCTGCAGCATCTGGGCGGCATTATGGCTCAGCTCGACGTATTGGCGGCTCTGGCCTTCCATGCCCAGCAACATGATTGGAACCAGCCGCAACTGAGCACTGAGCCCGGCCTGCGCATCATCCAGGGTCGACATCCGGTGGTTGAAAGTGCGCTCGAACGCTTCATCGCGAACGACTGCCAGCTGGATGCGGAGCGCAAAATGTTGCTGATCACTGGGCCTAACATGGGTGGAAAATCCACTTTCATGCGCCAGATAGCCTTGATCACCCTGCTCGCCTATATCGGCAGTTTCATTCCCGCTGAAAGCGCCGAGATTGGGCCGATCGACCGCATTTTTACCCGTATTGGTGCCGCCGACGATCTGGCGGGCGGGCGTTCTACCTTCATGGTGGAGATGACGGAGTCAGCCGCCATCCTGAATAACGCCACAGAAAATTCGCTGGTGCTAATGGATGAGGTCGGGCGTGGCACCTCCACCTTCGACGGATTGGCGTTGGCTTGGGCCATTGCCCAGCATCTGATCGGGCACAATCGCAGCTTCACCCTGTTTGCTACCCATTATTTTGAACTGACGCAGTTACCCGAGACGTATTCAAGCGTGGCCAATGTGCATCTGGCAGCAGTCGAGCACAAAGACCGCATTATTTTTCTGCATGCCGTTCAACCAGGCCCGGCTTCTCAGAGCTATGGCCTACAAGTCGCACAATTGGCTGGCGTGCCAGGAGGCGTCATCCGCGCTGCACGCAAGCATTTGGCGACGCTCGAAGCCCACGCCACCCAGCCCAGCTCGCAACTGGATTTGTTTGCCATGTCTTCCGACTCGGAAATTTTTGAGGAAGGGAGCGTCTTAGGCGATTCACAGCAACTCGAACCGGATTTAACCCAAACTGCCTTGCTTTTGGCATTGCAAGAGCTGGACCCGGACAGTCTGTCTCCGCGTGAAGCCCTGGATAAGCTGTACGCTCTCAAGCAGTTGCTGGCTCGGGATTAGGCTTGAAGCCATGAAGAAATACTTGCTTGTGCTGCTATGGGCCCTGCTAGTAGGTTCGAGCGCTTCCGCGCAGGAACTGGCCGTTTCGCAAGGCTTCAGTTTCGCTGTGATCACACCGGGCACGCCCACAACCGGGGCTGACAGCTTGCCCGGCTTGCAACGCAACATCCGCCAGACCAATCGGGACAACCTGGCGTTTGTCGTCAGCCAAGGCATCAAAACGGACACGGAAAGCTGCAGCGATGCGCTCTACAATACTCGTCAGTCCGCCTTGGGTCGCGCCAAAAACGGCTTGATCGTCACCTTGACTGCCGCAGATTGGATGAGCTGTAAGCGTCAGAATGGACGTTCGGCAGCCATCGATCGTTTGTCACGGCTGCGCGAGCTATTTTTTGTGGGCGATTTCTCTCAAGGTTCGACGCGCATACCGCTGATACGGCAATCCATCATTCCTAAGTTCCGCCTGTATGGGGAAAACACCCGCTGGAAAATGGGAAAGGTCCTGTTTGCCACACTCAATCTACCTGCCCCCAATAACCATTATTTGGCACAGGCCGGACGCAACAGTGAGTTCGAAGACCGTCGGGTCGCCAACCGGGAGTGGTTGAATAAATTATTTTTGCTAGCTAACAGCAATCAGGCCAAAAGTATTGTGGTGTTTGCCGACGCCAACCCATTGATGCCTCATTCGTCAGAAACCATGGAGAAACTGCCGGCCAGGCGTGATGGTTTTATCGAAGTACGTCAGCAACTACTGCGGCTGGCCAAGCAGTTTTCAGGAAGGATCGTGCTGATCCATAGGAGTCCGCCTTTTTCTGCTCCCAATGCATCGGCAGGTTCGCTGCACTGGGAAGGGAAC
>JBBSSV010000278.1:0-2236 GCA_038241705.1 Burkholderiales bacterium
CGATGCCGATGCAATTGGTATGAGTGTTTCCTGTTGACCCGCTAATCTTGTTGATCATGAAGGCAAAGTAGTCAGAAAGGCTTGCAAGCCGCAGCTGGTTGTTTAGTCTACCGGTAAGCAGTTCTGCCTCACCTTTGCAAGTATTGATTACTGCCATGCCTGCCTCTTTCGATTTCATCAGGAGTTGCGCTATGAACCACCGCAAAACCCTTGCTGGCCATGGCCGCTTAGTCTCTATCTTTGACGACTGCTAAAAATGGGGGGGATTACCATGCCACACGCGCACTGAAAAATAATCGCCCAGGTTTTTTTCAGTGCGCGTGTGGCAAAAGCCGGCTGCGGTTTCTATAATCCTGTATGGGGATCTTTTCTTTCGCGCTACCGTCGCATATCGCACTGGCTGCCGTCTTGGCAGCACTCTTTTTCCTGTTTCGCAGCGCCAGCCTGGCACCTTGGAAGAGGCTGGCCGAACCCGGTGTATTTTCACCGTGGTGTATGTTCATCATCGTGTTGCCGCTGGTGTGGCAATTTGGCGTACCCGTTGCTAGCGGCACGAGCCTGCATTTGCTGGGCATGCCCTTGTTCGTGCTGATGTTCGGTGGCCCCTTAGCGATGATGGGGATAAGCATCTCGATCGTGGCTTACACCGTCCTGCACAACGGGTTGTTGAGCAATGTTGGCATGAATATCTTGCTGCTGGGCGTGGTGCCGGCTTACTGCGGCGAATTGGTGATGCGCGCGACCCGGCGTTTACTGCCGCCCCATCTGTTCGTCTATCTACTGGGCAATGGCTTTTTCGGTGCCTTTGTCGTGATGAGCATCATTGGACTCGTGTCTATGGCAGCGCACACGCTGTGGGGCGCATCGGTTTCTGGGGATGCGATTGCCTATATGTTGCTGCTGTCTTGGGGCGAAGCCATCCTGACCGGGTTTTTACTCACCGTCTTCACGGTCTACCGGCCGGAGTGCGTGTTGACCTTCGATGATGATGTCTATCTGAGTAACTGAAAACCGCCACCGAGTTTCATCGTCCAACGGTCTTGAGCGAGCAGTTCGGCCATACGGCCGATTCTCTTCAAGCCCCATCCGAATCAGAAGGACGTCATGTTATTCATGGATCATTTGAGCGAAGAACAAGTGAGAGAGATTCGGCACATCCTGCATGCCGAAGATTTTGGAACCAATGAGGTCGACATCTAGCCCGAGGGCTTGGTATTTCTGAACGGTTATTTTTCTCTGCTTGCGCTGCAATTAATGCCCGACGCTGCCCATTGCACCGCTAAGGAAGACGGCAGGCAACACTGAGCCATCTGCATCAAAAAAGCCTGGAACACGACTGAGTGTCCCGGGCTTTTTTACGCTTGGTGGATGCGCTCGGCTACAGGTGCAGCCGGAGAGGGCAGGTGCTTACTGATGCTGAACGCAGTCCACGAAATAGCCGCGCTTGCCGTCGACTTCACGAGTGACCAGACCGTGGACGTCGGTTTCGAAACCAGGGAAGTTTTCGTTGAAATCGCGGGCAAAGCGCAGGTAATCGACGATGGTCTTGTTGAAGCGCTCGCCCGGAATCAGCAGCGGAATGCCAGGCGGGTAAGGCGTCAGCAGAATGGCCGTGATCCGACCCTCGAGTTCGTCGATGGGCACTCGGTCGATTTCGCGGTGCGCCATCTTGGCAAAGGCGTCCGAGGGCTTCATCGCGGGCTGCATGTTCGACAGGTACATTTCTGTCGTCAGGCGGGCCACGTCGTAAAGCCTGTACATGCTGTGAATTTCCTGGCACAGATCGCGTAGTCCCATGCGCTCATAGCGCAGGTTCTTGGCGGCGAATTCCGGCAGGATGCGCCATAGCGGTTGGTTCTTGTCGTAGTCATCCTTGAACTGCTGCAATGCCGTCAGCAAGGTGTTCCAGCGGCCTTTGGTGATGCCGATAGTAAACATGATGAAGAAGGAATACAGACCCGCCTTTTCAACGATGACGCCGTGCTCAGCCAGATACTTGGTGACGATCGACGCCGGAATACCAGTTTCGCCAAACTTGCCATCCAGCGCCAGACCGGGCGTGACGATGGTCGCCTTGATCGGGTCCAGCATGTTAAAACCGGGTGCAAGGTCGCCAAAGCCGTGCCAGGTGTCTTCGGCATTGATCATCCAATCCTGCTGCTTGCCGATGCCTTCTTCGCTCAGAGTGTCCGGTCCCCAGACTTCAAACCACCATTCCTGGCCCCACTCCAGCGCG
>JBBSSV010000279.1:0-2180 GCA_038241705.1 Burkholderiales bacterium
ATCCTTTATTGCCATGCCTCTTTCCCCTCTTTCCGCCCTGTCACCCCTGGATGGTCGCTACGCTAGCAAGACCGCTGCTCTGCGGCCCTTGCTGTCCGAAGCCGGCTTCATGCATCACCGGGTCAAGGTGGAAATCGCCTGGCTGCAGGCGCTGGCGGCGGCCGGCTTTGCCGAAGTGCCACCCTTTTCCACCGCCGCCGACCAATTGCTGCATCAATTGATCGATGGTTTTTCCGAAGCCGATGCCGCCCGCATCAAGGAAATTGAGGGCGTCACCAACCACGATGTCAAGGCAGTCGAATACTGGATCCGGGAGCGCATCAAGGATGTGCCCGAACTGCAGGCAGCAGCCGAGTTCATCCACTTCGCCTGCACCTCGGAAGATATCAACAACACCTCGCACGGGATGATGCTCAAGGCTGCGCGCGACACCGTGCTATTGCCTTCCTTGCAGGCCGTAATCGCCAAGCTGACCGAGATCGCCCACGCCCAGGCGGAAGTGCCGATGATGTCGCGCACGCACGGCCAGCCTGCGAGCCCGACCACGCTGGGCAAGGAAATGGCCAACGTGGTGGCCCGTCTGCGCGGCGCAGTGCGGCGCATCGAAGCTGTCGAGATTCTGGGCAAGATGAACGGTGCTGTCGGCAATTACAACGCCCATCTGGCGGCCTATCCTGACTTCGACTGGGAAGTCTTTTCCCGCAGTGTGATCGAAGAGCGTTTGGGACTGGCCTTCAACCCTTACACCATCCAAATTGAGCCACACGATTACATGGCCGAACTGTTCGATGCCATTGCCCGTGCAAACACTATTTTGCTGGACCTAAACCGCGACATCTGGGGCTATATCTCGCTGGGCTACTTCAAGCAGCGCACCAAAGAAGGCGAGATCGGCTCGTCCACCATGCCGCACAAGGTCAACCCGATCGACTTCGAGAATTCCGAAGGCAACCTTGGCATGGCCAATGCTGTACTCGGGCACATGGCCGAAAAGCTGCCGATTTCACGCTGGCAGCGCGACCTGACCGACTCCACCGTGCTGCGCAATATTGGCGTTGGCCTGGGTTATTCGGTGCTGGCCTACGACAGCTGTCTGCGCGGCCTGGAAAAGCTGGAAGTCAATCCGGCGCGTTTGGCAGAAGACCTGGAAGAAAGCTGGGAAGTGCTGGCCGAACCGGTGCAAACCGTGATGCGCCGCTACGGCATCGTCAATCCTTACGAGCAACTCAAGGAGCTGACCCGTGGCAAGGTCATCACCAAGCAAGGCTTACATGATTTCATCGCTGGACTGAACATTCCGCAGGAAGCCAAGGACCAGTTGCTGGCCATGACGCCCGCCAGTTATACTGGCTACGCTGCAAAGCTAGCAAGTTCGATTTAAAATCAACAGCACCAATGACAGGTGCCGCTGTCCTAACGGGCGCGGCACCTGTTTTTTCATGGACGTTGTCATTGAGCTGACACGTCGACTTGAAGAGGAAAACCATGCAAACTTCCCTGAAATTCCTGTTGGGCGCAGCCGCCTTGAGCGTTGCAGGCCTCGCGCCCTTGGCCGTGCACGCCCAGTTTGAAAAAATTGAAGATGCGGTCAAATACCGCCAGTCCGCCTTTTCTCTGATGGGCACTCACTTTAGCCATGTCGGCGATGTGGTCAAGGGCAAGCGTCCTTATGACCAGAAAACCGTGGCCAAGGATCTAGCAGTAGTGCAGATGCTGTCGCACCTGCCGTTCGGCGCCTTTCCCGCGAAGTCCGACATCAAGGGCTCCAAGGCCAAACCCGTGATCTGGAAAGAGCAGAAAAAGTTTCAGAATGCCGCCAAGACTTCCCAGGAAGCGATCGACAAACTAGTGGTCGCCAACCAGAGTGGTGACCTCGGTGTACTGAAGACGGCCTTTGGCACAGCCGGCAAGTCCTGCAAGGCCTGCCACGATGACTTCCGTCGCAAGTAAGTCGTCCGCTACGGGCTGATTCGTTGCCTGTATGGAGAACAAAAAAAGGGGCGACCATGGAGTCGCCCCTTTTTTTGTTGAAACCCTTTTACAGCTTTCGTCTGAGACGACCGCCATCCAGACGAAACTCTTCTCGTAATTACCAGATACTCAATAGCTCGGATAAGCGGTCAACTGCACCAATGCATAGACGGCGCCCGCGCATACAGCCAGCACCAGCAGAGCGCCCA
>JBBSSV010000280.1:0-2123 GCA_038241705.1 Burkholderiales bacterium
ATGCAGGACCGCGATACCCTTGTCTTTGTCGAAGTCAGGCAGCGCAGCAGCCGGCAATTTGGTGGCGCTGCCGCCAGCGTAACGCCCGCCAAGCAAGCCCGCATGACACGAGCCGCCCAATTCTATCTGCTACGCCAGCAGACTCCGCCCGCTTGCCGTTTCGATGTCATTGCTATTGACGGCGACGCTCTGGAATGGCTGGTGAATGTGCTGCAATGAAAGCCCAGTGATGCAGCGTCTGCCTGTGCGGCCTCTTGCCAAAGATGTAAGTCGCGGCGATCAGTCTGACCGCACTTTTTGTTACCTTCTATAATCCCCCTATGGTCAACCAACGCGTCCTCGGCCACTTCCATGAAAGCGCCGAACTAAAAATCCAGGCAGCCTCCTTGCTGGCGCCTGCCATTTCCCAAGCTGTGGACTTGATGTTTGCGGCACTGACCAACGGTAACAAGATTTTGGCCTGCGGCAATGGCGGCTCGGCCGCTGACAGCCAGCATTTTGCGGCAGAGCTAGTCGGGCGCTTCGAGCGCGAACGCCTGCCGCTGCCGGCGATTGCGCTGACCACGGATACCTCGATCCTGACGGCGATTGCCAACGACTACAGCTGGAAGGAAGTTTTTTCCAAGCAGGTCCAGGCTTTTGGTCAGGCTGGCGATGTGCTGCTAGCGCTGTCGACTTCGGGTAACTCCGACAATGTCGTGGCGGCCGTCGAAGCCGCGCTTGAGCGCGACATGCGGGTGGTCGCCATGACCGGCAAGGGTGGGGGCGCGCTGGGGCAGATGCTCAGCAGCGAAGATGTCCATATTTGTGTGCCGCATGACCGTACGGCCCGGATCCAGGAAGTCCATCTCCTGGCCATACATTGCTTGTGCGACGGAATTGATGTTGCACTTTTCGGAGGAGATACGAATGATTAAAACACTTGGTCTGGCTGGTTGGAACAACCTGCGCCGTCCGCTCTCGGCCCTGCTGTTGTGCGCCACGGTTGGCTTGACGCTGCAGGGTTGCATGACCATGGCCGTCGGCGGAGCCGTCATGGGCACGCTCGCTGCCACTGACCGTCGCACCTTGGGCTCCCAGACCGAAGACAAAGCCATTGCCGTCAAGGGCGAAAGTCGAATCTCGCGCATTGCTGGCGGTGCCGGCCATGTGAATGTCACCAGCTTCAACCGCCGCGTGCTGCTGACCGGTGAAGTGCGCGACGAAGGCATGAAGGCTGCCGCCGAACGCGAAGTGCGGGATATCGAGAATGTACGCGCCGTCGTCAACGAACTGGCCATCGCCGGGACTGCCAGTTTCACGTCGCGCTCCAACGATGCTCTGATTACCACCAAGGTCAAGGCCTCTTACGTTGATACCAAGGACCTGTACGCCAACTCGATCAAGGTCGTGACCGAACGCAGCACCGTCTATTTGATGGGACGCGTGACCCAGCGCGAAAGCGAGATGGCCGCTAAGGTTGCCAGTGGTGTGGGCGGTGTGCAGCGCGTGGTCAAGGTGTTTGAATACATCAGCGACGACGAGTTCAACCAGTTGAGTACTACTTCTGATGTGGGCACCTCGCAGCAACAATCTTCCCTGCAGCCTCAGGATCGGTCTGCCATGCAGCCTCAAACGGCGCCGCTGCAGTCTCAGGACTACGCCTCGCCCCCACCGCAGTATTAAGCAGTGCTGTCAGGCTGGTGGCGTCGCGCCATTGGCCTGACTTGGGATTCGCTCAAAACCGCCGCTCTTGCCGGCGGTTTTTTTATGGGGCGCGGGTCAAGCTGGATAAGGAAAACTTCTCGTTGCACCAGAGGCCGACTGCACCCAGGTGAACTGACTATAATGAACGCATCCCTCGTCTTTCTCTGCGGCTAGTCATGCAAGCATCTCCCTCTCGTTCTTCCCTATGGCTCAAAATTGGCGGCGGGCTCGCCCTGATCGCGCTGGCCGTTGCCGGATTTCTGGCATTTTCGTCTCAAGAAAGCGCGCCTGAGGTAACCTATACCAGCCTGGCCGGTGAAAAAATCACCAGCGAAAGCCTGCTCGGCAAGGTGGTGATTGTGAATTTCTGGGCCACCTCCTGCACGACCTGCATTGCAGAAATGCCGCAGATGGTCAAAACCTATAACAAGTACAAG
>JBBSSV010000281.1:0-2101 GCA_038241705.1 Burkholderiales bacterium
GAAGACCGTGCGCGCCATCGAAAAGCACCTACGCCGCGGCGACTTCCTGCTGCGTTACGACGAGGAAGACGATTTCGGCCTGCCCCAGACTGCTTTTCTGGTCTGCACCCAGTGGTGGATTCTGGCGCTGGCACAGATCGGAGAAAAGGAGCGCGCGCGCGAACTGTTCAAAATTGTGCTCAACAAGCGTAATCATCTGGGCTTGCTGTCCGAGGACGTGTCGCACGACAGCGGCGAACTCTGGGGTAATTTTCCCCAGACCTACAGCATGGTCGGCCTGATCCAGTGTGCTGCGCGCCTAAGCATCGCCTGGGACGCAGCCTACTGACTACCTGATCGACACTGCCGCCGCAAGCGGCAGTTCTTCACCGGAAAAATGCAATGCACCAGCAAGAGCCCGCACCCTTCTCGCAGCCAAGGAATCTAAACATGGAACTCCAGTACATTGGCGCCATCGACATCGGCGGCACTAAAATGGCCGCCACCATTGCCAGCCGCGAAGGCCTGCTGGCCCGTGTCACCCAGGCCACCGTCAAAGAAGGCTCGCCGCGTGCGCCGGCCGAACAGGGCATTGCACTGCTGCGCGCCGCCTGCGAGCAGGCCGGGATTACGCTCGAAGAGTTGGGTGCGGTGGGCGTCAGCTCCTGCGGTCCCTTCGAGCAAGTCGACGGCATGCTCGGGGTAGCTACACCCAATATCTGCGGGGGTCGCTCAGCTTCCAACGACCTGCCCAATGACTGGCAGCTGATTCCCCTGGAAGCAGTGCTGCGCGAACAGTTCACGGCGGTGCAAATCGAAAACGACTGTGTCGCCGCACTGGTGGCCGAGCGCAACTTTGGCGCGGTCCAAAACGAAGCCAATTGTGCTTACGTCACTTGGAGCACAGGCATCGGCTTTGGCCTGTGCGTCGATGGTCAGGTTCTGCATGGCAAAAACGGCAATGCCGGCCACGCCGGGCACATGCTGATGAGCGATACGTCAACAGCCATCTGCGGCTGTGGCAACCAGGGCGACCTGGAAGCACTGACCTCAGGGCGCAATCTGGCCAAGCAACTGGCCAAGGACCCGGCGGAACTGTTTGCCGCAGCCCGTTTCTGTGACCAAAACGATCTGGCTTGCGACATCGAGGCCAGGCAGCAGGTGGAAAAGGCAGCCCATTGGTTCGGGCGCGGCCTGTACAACGTCACCACCATTCTCGACATGCGCGTCTTCGTCATCGGCGGCAGCGTCTGGAACCACCATGGCAAGTGGCTGATGCCTCTGGTGCAGCAGGAGATCGACAGCCGCTTTCCAGCTCTGACCGACGGCGTTGAAATCCGTCACGCCGCCTTGGGTAGCCTGGTGGCCGATATCGGCGCGCTGTGCTTGGTCATGCCCGTGGCCTGGGCGCCCGACTGGCGCGCGCGTCGACCTTGGGAAGTGCTGGAGCGGCTATCCAACGCCGCTGACTAAGGCTTGTCGCAAGCGCTGCTTCTCGCGCAAGCGGTATTCACTCCGGTATCAGCAAGAGAACTTGCGCGCCTCTTAGCGAAGGCGTCGTCTTGGCAAAGTAGATAGAGTCACTCTAAAAAACGGTGTACTAGAGATGAAGCATCGGGGTAGCCCCCTTGCCAGGCAAGGTTCAGGCTAAGTCAGCTTTTTTACGAAGAAGTAGCCAATGGGAAATACACAAGCTACAAAGGTTGTCAAGAGACTGAATTTCGATGCGGCACATGGTGCACACCCATCTGCGCGATCTGGGTCCAAAACAAGCCGCCCATTTCCTCAGCCAGCATAGCCAGTTGTTGCATCAGTTGGACGCCGTCAGGGATTTACTCGGTACCGAAAATTACCCTGTCATTTCCATCCACGCTGACCAGTTGATAGGGCGCGAGCAAAACTACGGACAGAACCAAAAACCGGCTGATTATCTGGAAAGCTTCCATGTCTTCTTTCATCAGCAGATCAACCAATCCGCGGCCATGGGTGTGGTGGTCAATCGTCCCAGGGACTTGACCCGCGAACAGCTACGCGAAGTCCGCCTGCTGCTCGATCAGCATGGCTTCAGCGAAGCTAGCCTGAAAAGCGCCTGGCGCAACCAGACCAACCAGGAAATTGCTGC
>JBBSSV010000282.1:0-2057 GCA_038241705.1 Burkholderiales bacterium
GCCCGCCGATCAGGTCGATGCAATACGGCACAGATGCAAAGATGCCCGTCACCAGGTTGTTGCCTTCGGCGTCCTTCAAGCCTTCCAGGGTTTCCTTGATGGACTTGGGCTGGCCCGGTAGATTCAGGATGAGGGCAGCATGGTCAGCGGTTTCGCGAATCACTGCAACTTGGCGTGACAAAATCGCGGTCGGCACAAAGCGCAGGCTGATTTGGCGCATTTGCTCACCAAAGCCAGGCATTTCCCTGGTGGCCACGTCCAGCGTAGCTTCGGGTGTCACATCACGTCGCGCCGGACCGGTGCCGCCAGTGGTCAATACTAGATGGCAACCGGCTTCGTCCACCAGTTCGATCAAGGCCTGGCTGATCGCTGCGCGCTCGTCAGGGATCAGCCGGGTTTCCATCTCCCAAGGGCTGGTTAGGGCGCTAGTAAACCAGTCGCGCAAAGCCGGGATGCCCTGGTCTTCATAGCCGCCGGCAGCGGCGCGGTCGGAAACCGAAATCAGGCCTATGCGTACCAGGTCAGGAGGTGTAGTCGTCGTTGTCGTCATCGTGTGTGGGCTCCTTGTCGCTGCCACCGGATTGCAGCTGCTTGAGTATCTGAAAAATTTCTCGGTAAGCTTTGGGTGGCTTATTCTCCACCTGCTCCTCCGCTTGCTCCTTACGGGCGTTGCGGATCAGCGTGCGTAATTGCTGGCCATCGGCCTGGGGATGCGCCGACAGCAGAGTCGTCAAGGCGTCGGGGTCGGCCAGCAGCTTGTCGCGCTGGCGCTCCAAGGCATGCATGGCTGCCGTGTCAACTTTGGAAACGCCGCGCCAGCCGTCAAGCGTGCGTTGAATGGCGGCGATTTCGTCCGCATCCAGACTGCGCATCTTCTTGCCGACATACTGCATCTGCCGTCGCTTGCCCTCGAAATCTTTAATCTGCTGGCATTCCAGGATGGCTTCGCGCACGTCTTCCGGCAACGGCGTGCGCTTGACGCGGTCGCGTGATTCGGCAACCAGTTCTTCGCCCAGTTTTTGCAGGGCGCTCATTTCGCGCTTGAGCTGAGATTTGGAAGGCCGGTCGTACTCCTGCTCGAATTCATTCGACTTGAAGCCGCAGGCGCCTCGGTTGGGGTTTGGCATGATGGTCTTGTGGTTAAAAATGAATGGAGGTCGGGAAAGGGCAGGGCCATGCGATCAGCCATGCAAGCTGCCGGTGGCGAGCGGGCGCAGCGTCGCGCAAGTAGGACCATTCAGGCCCGGTCTCGCCCGCATGCTTCTGTCAGAAATGACAGGGCAAAAACCCCCGGACAATCCACTGTTATCATAACTGTTTTCTCCTCGACCAAGAAACGCTCCATGACCGAATCCATGTTCACCCATAGCCAGGACCAGTTGCAGGACCACGCCCAAGAGGTATTGCGCATCGCGCGTGAACTGGGTGCCTCGGATGCCGCTGTGGAAATCAGCGAAGGCAAGGGCCTATCAGTCAGTGTCCGTCGGAGCAAGGTCGAAACCATCGAGCAAAACAAGGACAAGGGCATGGGCGTGACGGTGTATCTGGGCGAGGGCTCGGCTGTACGCCGCGGCAATGCCAGCACCTCCGACTTTTCTGCCTTGGCCTTGCGTCAAACGGTCGAAGCGGCCTATAACATCGCCCGCTTCACAGCCGAAGACGAGGGCGCTGGCCTGCCGGATGCCGACATGCTGGAAATGGCACCGCGCGACCTGCAGCTGTACTATCCCTGGCATCTCTTGGCGGAAGAGGCGGTCGAACTGGCCAAGCGCGGCGAAGACGCTGCCTTTGCCCTGGACAAGCGCATCACCAACAGCGAAGGCGCAGGAGTATACGTTCAGCATTCCCAGTTCGTCGCCGCCAACAGCCGCGGCTTCATGGGTGGTTACCCGTCTTCCCGGCATACCATTTCAGTAGTGCCGATTGCCGGTAAGGGCGCAGGTATGCAGCGTGATGACTGGTATACCTCCAAACGTGACCCGGCCCAGCTGGCCCAGCCCGAAACCGTGGGCCGCTACGCCGCCGAGCGTACCTTGGCGCGCCTGAATGCACGCCAA
>JBBSSV010000283.1:0-2055 GCA_038241705.1 Burkholderiales bacterium
ATTGCGCAAATGATTACTTCTTTATAAAGTGCATTGCTTGCACCCTGCACGGGTCGGACTTACTCTGTCAGGCAGCAGGAATGGCTGGGCGCAGCAATGCTCCCCGTATAATTCAAACAGGTGTATTGCTGGATTGACCAGTCTGCCTTCCTTTTGTTTTCACTCTCTATATTAGCCTTAGCCGCACACATGCCAGCACAACTCATCAACGGAACCGCGCTCTCCAAACAGCTGCGCATCGACATTGCCCAACGGGCCGCTGCCCTGACCGCCAAGGGTGTACAGCCCGGTCTGGCCGTCATTCTGGTCGGTGACAGCCAAGCCTCGCAAGTCTATGTGCGCAATAAGGTCAAGGCTTGCGAAGACAATGGCATTCATTCCGTGCTGGAGCACTACCCAAGCGAATTGTCTGAAGACGCATTGCTGGACCGCATCCAGGCCCTGAACACCGACCCTGCCATTCACGGCATACTGGTGCAACTGCCCTTGCCTGCGCATATCGATGCCCACAAGGTAATTGAGACCATCGATGCTGCCAAAGATGTGGATGGCTTTCATGTAAATAACGCCGGCATGCTGATGACGGGCCGTCCACAATTCCTGCCCTGCACGCCCTATGGCATCATGAAAATGCTTGAATCGATCGATTATCCTGTACGCGGAGCGCATGCGGTCGTGGTCGGCGCGTCCAATATCGTGGGCAAGCCGCAAGCCATGCTGCTCTTGCAAGCAGGCGCAACCGTCACCATTTGCAATTCTAAGACCCGTGACCTAGGCCACCATACCCGTGACGCTGACATTCTGGTGGTTGCCACGGGCAAGCGCAACATCGTCACTGGCGACATGATCAAACCCGGCGCCGTCGTGATTGATGTCGGCATGAATCGCGATGAACACGGAAAACTGTGCGGCGACGTCGACTTTGCCGGCGCCCAAAATGTGGCGGGATTCATCACTCCCGTTCCCGGTGGCGTCGGTCCGATGACGATCACCATGTTACTCATGAATACTGTGGAAGCAGCTGAAAGAAGCTGCTGAAAGAACTTGCCAATGACCTCTTTTGCTCCTGCCAATCCCTTGCTCGATTTTCGCGGTCTGCCGCGTTTTGACGAATTTTCTCCGGAATACGTCACTCCCGCCCTCAACAACTTGTTGCACCATGCGCGCGACGCTGTGCGCCAGTTGTCGGAGCCGATGACAAACGTGACCTGGGAAAACTTCGTTGCACCGCTCGAAGACACCACGGAGAAGCTGGGCCGAGCATGGGGCATCGTCAGTCATCTGAATTCCGTAGTGGATACGCCAGAACTACGCGCTGCCTACAACGAGAACCAGCCCAAGGTGACCGAATTCTGGACCGAGCTGGGACAAAACCTGGCGCTGTTCGACAAATACAAAGCCATCAATGAGAGTGAGCAGTTCGCCAGTCTGCCCGCCAGCCGCCAGAAGATCATCACCAACGCTTTGCGCGACTTTCGCCTGAGCGGTGCCGAGCTAGCGGATGCTAAAAAGATGCGTTTTGCAGAAATTCAGGAACAGCTCGCGGCTTTGTCCACTCGGTTTTCGGAAAACCTGCTGGATGCCACCAATGACTATGAGTTGATCGTCGAGGATGAAGCGCGTTTGGCCGGTCTGCCGGAAGACATCAAGCAGGTCGCCCGCGCCGCCGCCGAGAGCGATGCTCAGTCCGGTTTCAAATTCACCCTGCACTTTCCTTCCTACTTTCCCATCCTGCAATATGCAGATGACCGCGCGCTGCGTGAGACGATTTACCGCGCCAATGCCACCAAGGCGTCGGAGCTGGGTGCCAAGCCGGAATGGGACAACAGCAGCCAGATCGACGAAACCCTAAAACTGCGCGCTGAAGAATCGCAACTGCTGGGCTATGCTAACTTTGCCGAAATCTCGCTGGTTCCGAAGATGGCCGAATCGCCCGAGCAAGTGATTGGCTTTCTGGAGGATTTGGCGCGCCGCGCGCGTCCATTTGCTGAACAGGATTATGCCGAACTGCAGGAATTCGCTCGCACCGAACTGGGACTGCAGCAGCTGCATGCC
>JBBSSV010000284.1:0-2021 GCA_038241705.1 Burkholderiales bacterium
CGAGCACGATTTTGCCCATGTTGGTTTGCAGCGCGACCTTGGGCGCGGCGGCAGCTTGGGCTGGTTTGTCGATAGCTTGCGTTGTGTCCTTGGCATGCAGCGGCAGCAAGCCACAGAGCATCAACGCCATACCTGCTATGCCGGTAAAGAATGTCCTACGATGCTGCATCATCTGTTCTCCTGAAGATCGCGCTGGGCCTGGCGGCGTGCCAGAACCCCGTTTCGTCAATGCTATACTGCCGCGAAAATACGCATTTTATCAAATCACACCTGCTCCCTTGAATGGCTAGGAAACGACTGCACCGCACGACGTACTAGCCGTGCCGCTTGTACCGAATTCTTGCCAAAATAAATAAGCATCCATGAGTGACCTGAAAATCTACAACACGCTGGCGCGTGAGAAGCAGCCATTTTCGCCGATCGAGCTTGGCAAAGTCCGCATGTACGTTTGTGGCATGACAGTCTATGACTACTGTCATCTGGGCCATGCGCGCGTGATGGTAGTGTTCGACATGGTGCAGCGCTGGCTGCGCAGCCAGCAGTACGAAGTGACCTATGTACGCAACATCACTGACATCGACGACAAAATCATCCAACGCTCAGTGGAAAATGGTGAGACAGTGCAGGCGCTGACCGACCGCTTTATCGACGCCATGCATGAAGATGCTCAGGCGCTGGGCGTGGAATCGCCCGACCATGAGCCACGCGCCACGCACTTTGTGCCGCAGATGCTGGACATGATCAATACGCTGCAGGACAAAGGATTGGCCTATACCGCCAAGGATGGGGACGTCAACTATTCTGTGCGCGACTTCGAGGGTTACGGCAAGCTCTCGGGCAAGTCGTTGGACGATCTGCGTGCTGGCGAACGGGTGGACGTCAACAGTGGCAAGCGTGATCCGCTTGACTTTGTGCTCTGGAAAGCCGCCAAGCCGGCTGAGCCGGAAGAGGTCAAGTGGGCCTCGCCCTGGGGCCAGGGACGGCCCGGCTGGCATATCGAATGCTCAGCCATGGCCTGCGACCTGTTGGGTGAACGCTTCGACATTCACGGCGGCGGCCAGGACTTGCAGTTTCCCCATCATGAAAACGAGATTGCCCAGTCTGAGGGTGCGCATGGCATCGGGTTCGTCAACTACTGGATGCACAATGGCTTCGTGCGCGTGGATAACGAAAAAATGTCCAAGTCCTTGGGCAACTTTTTCACCATTCGCGAGATACTAAAACAATACGACCCGGAAGTAGTGCGCTTTTTCATTCTGCGCGCCCATTACCGCAGTCCACTAAATTATTCCGATGCGCATTTGGACGATGCTCGTGCCGGGCTGAGCCGCTTGTATACCGCCTTGAAAGATACGGTGCCTGACGACTTGCCGCTGGATTCAGAAGAAGCCCATGCGCGTCAGTTTTTTGCCGCCATGAATGATGATTTCAACACGCCGATTGCGGTTTCCACGCTGTTCGATCTGGCCAACGAAGCCAATCGCACCCACTCGACAGTGGCAGCACGGCAACTGCGCCATCTGGCGGCCATGCTGGGTCTGCTACAGCGTTCGCCACAGGAGTTTTTGCAGGCTTCCATCGGAGAGCAAGCCGCTGGGCTGGACAGCGCTGCCATTGATCGTGACATCGCAGCCCGTATCCAAGCCAAGGCAGACAAAAATTTTGCCGAAGCCGACCGCATTCGCCAGCAATTGCTAGAACAGGGCATCGTTCTCGAAGACAAGTCCGGTGGCCTAACCGAATGGCGTCGGGTGTGACGCGCATGAACCAGTCGACCATTTCGCCCCAGGTTGCCATTCCTGATTACTGGGAACAGGCCAAAACCGAGCTCTGCAAGCGCGACCGCATGCTGCGCAAACTGATTCCGCAATTCGGCGAACTGTCCTTGACGGGCAGGGGAGAGCCCTTCATCACCCTAACGCGCTCCATCATTGGCCAGCAGATTTCCACCAAGTCGGCCGAGGCTGCCTGGCAACGGTTGCTGGGTACGGTGCCGGTGTGCAGCCCAGCCGGGATTCTGA
>JBBSSV010000285.1:0-1961 GCA_038241705.1 Burkholderiales bacterium
GAGTGGTTGATCGACAATTGTCCCAGTCATGTTATTCGAATGTTGGCATGCAAATTTTTCTGCAAGCCTCTTTTGCCTTGGCGCAAGCAAGTTTGGATAAGCATGTTAGTAAGCGCACACGCTTGAACCCAGCGCAAGACTTTGATTTAAAATCCTTGTCAAATAGGCCACCCGGTCACGCCTGTCACGATGGGCATGGGCTTCCCTTACATTTTCACTATGAATACTGATCATCTTGCCTCAGCTGCGGCTGGCCCCGCTGCTATTCGCGGCTGGCGAGCGCGTGTGCGGCGCCATCCCTTTCTATCTGTCTTTGCGTTATTGAGCCTTGGGTTGGTGATGGCAAGTGTTGTAGCGGGACTGTACGTGGCACGGCTGGTGGAGCAGGCACCAGATGTGGCACGTATGGGGGAAACCCGATTGGCGGCTCCCAGCGTTATTTTGGCGGCGGATGGCAGTGAGTTGAGCCAATTTCAGCGCCAGCAACGGCAGTGGTTGTCGCTGGACCAGATCTCTCCTCACGTGCTGGATGCCTTGCTGGCGACCGAGGATCGACGTTTTTACGAGCACCGAGGGATGGACGTGAGCCGCACGCTGGCAGCGGTGTTCCATACCATTCAGGGTGATACCCAGGGCGGCTCTACCCTAACCCAGCAACTGGCGCGAAACCTCTTTCCCGAACACATCGGCCGTGCGCGTAACGTGACGCGTAAGGTCAAGGAAATCATCACAGCACTCGAGATCGAACGCACGTACAGCAAGCAGCAGATCCTGGAGAGCTATCTCAACACGGTCCCCTTTCTCTACAACGCCTTTGGTATCGAGATGGCGGCGCGCACCTATTTCAAAAAAAGCGCGGCGGAACTCGACCGGGCCGAAGCTGCCACCTTGGTCGGCATGCTCAAGGGGACGTATTACTATAACCCGGTCCTGCATCCGGAGCGGGCCAAGGCCCGACGCAATCTGGTGCTGCAGCAAATGCAAGAGCAGGGCACACCGTTGCCCGAAGCCGAATTTCAACGCCTGCGCGAACGCCCGCTGACACTCGACTTCGAGCGCCAGGTGAACAGCCTAGGCGTGCGCAGCCATTTCACCCAGCACGTGCGCAAATGGCTGCTGGATTGGGCCGAGGAAAACGGTATCGACTTGGAAACAGCCGGACTAACGGTGCACACCACCTTGGATCCAGTCTTGCAAGAGGTGGCTGAAGTGGCGGTGGCGCGCCAGACCCAGGCGTTGCAAAATGTCGCTGATGTGGAATGGGCACGGAGCAGCACTGCCGTGTTGTCTCACCGTTCGACAGCCTACGCCCGCTTGAATAATTCCGACAAGGCATTTTCCCACCTCTGGAAGTCACGGCCAGCCTTACTTCAGAGCTTCATTCGCGAATCGCCGGATTTTGCCGAGGCCCGGGCCGAAGGCCTATCCGAAGTAGAAGCCTTGGCTCGTTTGCAAGAGGATGAAGCGTTCATTGCTGCCCTCAAAACTGCCAAAACCCGCCTGGAAGCCGGCTTTGTCGCGCTTGACCCCAAAACCGGCGCCGTCAAGGCTTGGGTCGGTAGCCGCGACTTTACCCGCGACCAGTTCGACCATGTGGCCCAGGCAGTGCGCCAGCCTGGTTCGACCTTTAAGCCCATCGTCTACGGGGCAGCGCTGGAGCAGGGTTTGTCACCGACGCGGGCATATGAGGATGTGCCCGTGACCATCCGCCTGGCCGGTGGTGGCACTTGGCGCCCGACCGATATGAGCGCGCCCAGCCTGCGTCGTATGAGCATGCACGAAGGCCTGGTCCATTCCAAGAACACTATTACCGCTCAGGTCATGCAGGACGCCGGCGTCAAGCAGGTGGTGCGGTTGGCTCAGGCCATGGGCGTCAGGCATAGTCCGCTGGTGCCGGTGCCGTCGCTAGCGCTGGGAACCAGCCCTGTGACCCTGCTGGAAATGAGCAGTGTCTATGCCAC
>JBBSSV010000286.1:0-1888 GCA_038241705.1 Burkholderiales bacterium
ATGAGGTCGTGGCCTGGGCGCGCACCATGCAGGAACTGGGTGCGGGCGAGTTGCTACTGACCAGCATGGATCGGGATGGCACCCGTTCCGGCTTCGATCTGGAACTGACCCGTGCCGTTTCCGATGCCGTCACGATTCCGGTCATCGCATCAGGGGGTGTTGGCAGCCTGCAGGATCTGGCCGATGGCGTGAAGGAAGGCCATGCCGATGCTGTGCTGGCAGCCAGTATTTTTCATTATGGTCAGCACACTATCGAAGAAGCCAAACGTTTCATGGCGGCCCAGGGTATCCCCGTGAGGCTGGACTGAGATGGATAACACCTGGCTGAACAAGGTGTGCTGGGATGAGCAAGGATTGGTGCCTGTCATTGCCCAGGAAGTGGAGAGTAATGCCGTGTTAATGGTTGCCTGGATGAATCGAGACGCTTTGGCCCGCACCGTCGCTACTGGCGAGGTGGTCTACTGGAGCCGGTCGCGGCGCAAGCTGTGGCACAAGGGTGAAGAGTCCGGGCACACCCAGAAGGTCCATGACATTCGCCTCGACTGCGATGCCGATGTACTATTGTTGACAGTTGAGCAAAAAGGTGGGATTGCCTGCCATACTGGGCGCCACCACTGCTTTTTTCAAAGCCTTCAGGAAATCGACGGTCAGAACGAATGGGTCACTACTGATCCGGTGTTGAAAGACCCGGCAACCATCTACAAATAAATGAGCGATACTTTGAACAGACTGGCGGCGGTGATTGCGTCGCGCAAGCCCGAGCAGGGCGGTGACCCCGCGACGTCTTATGTGGCGCGGTTGTTTGCTAAGGGCGACGACGCCATCCTGAAAAAAATCGGTGAAGAAGCCACTGAAACCGTCATGGCGGCCAAGGATGCGCGTGCCACTGGCGACAACAATGCCCTGCTGTATGAATGCGCCGATCTCTGGTTTCATTCACTGGTTTTGCTGGCGCAATTCGATTTGTCGCCGCAGCAGGTGTTGAATGAACTGGCCCGGCGCGAAGGCATTCCCGGAATAGAAGAAAAAGCTGGCCGCGAATAAGAGCGCATTTCAGATTCTTTGGAGGTTGACTTGGATAACTGCATTTTCTGCAAAATCATCGCGAAAGAAATACCTTCCAGAATCCTGTACGAAGACGATGACGTGATCGCCTTTCATGACATTCACCCCAAGGCGCCCACGCATTTCTTGATCGTCCCTAAGGAGCATATTCCCACTCTATCGGATTGCGAGCCGCGCCATGCGAAGTTGCTTGGAAAAATACAGATGCTTGCACCCAAGCTGGCACAGGAAGAGGGCTGTGGCTATGCGCCGGGCCAAAAAGGGGAAGGCAGCGGCGGATTCAAAACCCTCTTCAATACCGGTCCCGAGGGCGGGCAAGAGGTGTACCATCTTCACTTGCATGTCCTGGGCGATTCACGCCGTAGCGGACAGAGTTGAAGCAAGCGTGATGACCGACAATGAGGTCGGTCCAAGGAGATAATCATGGGTGCAATCAGTATCTGGCACTGGTTAATTGTATTGCTGATCGTGGTGCTGGTATTCGGCACCAAAAAACTGAGTAACATGGGTTCCGATCTGGGCAAGGCCGTTAAAGGTTTCAAAGACGGTGTGCGTGGGGACGAGGACGATCTCGAGCGCCCTGGCGAACTGCCGTCGCAGGCGGCTGCCGAAAAAAACACAATTGATGTCGAAACCCGCGAAAAGCACAAGCTGTGAACGGTGGTGCTCAGTTGGACTTCGATGTTGATGAAAAGAAATTTGGCGCAAGCAGGTTGGCATGATTGATCTCGGCCTTTCCAAAATGGCGCTGATTGGTGTGGTCGCGCTGGTCGTGATCGGGCCGGAAAAGCTGCCCAAGGTGGCGCGCATGGCGGGCACTCTG
>JBBSSV010000287.1:0-1846 GCA_038241705.1 Burkholderiales bacterium
GTTCCTCGTTTTCCTACCACAGCGTTGGTGGCCTTGGCGGCAAGCGGACCGATTTTTCACCGGCGTTGGTGCTGGCTGGCATCTATTTTGCTGGGGATATGGGCCTGTGGCACTTGTCATTGCACTACACCACGGTCGCCAACGCCACGCTCTTGTCCAACCTGGCCCCGATCGCGATTGCCGCTTGGTTGTGGTTGATGCATCGCGTGCGCTTTGGGCGCAAATACCTGATGGGCATCGGAATTGCCTTGGGCGGAGCGGTGCTGCTGGTCAGCCCGTCAGGTGCCAGCGGTGCTAGTGGAGGGGACAATAAACTGATGGGCGACTTGTTGGGGCTGGCGTCAGCCGTGGCCTATGCCGCCTATCAGTTGCAGATCAAGGATGCGCGCTACATGTACTCCACAGCACGACTGATGGCCTGGAGTACGACCTGCACGGCGCTGGTGTTGCTGCCCTTTGCATTGTGGATGGACGGGCCGTTCTTGCCGATGACGCTGCAAGGCTGGATGCCGCTGCTGGCCTTGGCTCTGCTGGGCCAGGTAGCCGGCCAGACCATCATTGCCTATGCCTCTGCCCATTTGCCGGCCTCGGTGTCGTCGGTGGGTTTGCTGGTGCAGCCTCTGACAGCGGCGGTTGCAGCCTGGCTGCTGTTTTCCGAAGCCATGGGGCCGTGGCAGATCATGGGCAGCAGCCTGTTGCTGCTCGGAGTTTATCTTGCACGTAGAGGGCCAGGATAAATGCACGCATGCACGCGGCCGCGTTTTCTGTTCGTAAATAGTCAGGATCGGCGGCTCGATTTTGTCGGTAAAGCCCGTACCGGCTTGGCGTTTATTTTCTGCGTTGCCAACGTTTAGCCAGCTTGGCTGGGTTCAACGGCATGTACCTGTGCACACACCAGACATTCCGGATTGCGGGAGATCTGGATGCTGGTCCACTCCATGTTGCGCACATCCAACAACAGTAGGCGTCCAGCCAAGGACCGGCCAATACCGATCAACAGTTTCAGGGCTTCAGCGGCTTGGGTTGTGCCAATGATGCCCACCAGCGGGGCAAATACGCCCATGGCCGAGCACTGCACTTCCTCGAACTGCTGGTCCGGCGGAAACAGACAGGCATAGCAGGGGGTCTCGGCGGTGCGCGGATCGAAAACCGCCACCTGTCCATCAAAACGGATGGCTGCGCCCGACACCAGTGGCACGCCGGTGGCAACACTTGCGCGGTTCAGCGCATGACGCGTGGCGAAGTTGTCGGTACAGTCCAGCGCCACGTCGGCGTAAGTCAGCAACTGCGTCAGGCGTGCTTCGTCGACGCGCTCAGTCACGGTGAGAATCTCGATAGTCGGATTGATGGCAGCCAGGGTCTGGCGTCCGGACTCAGCCTTGAGTTGATCGATGCGGTCAGTGGTATGCAGAATCTGGCGCTGCAGGTTGGTCAGATCGACCGTGTCATCGTCGATCAGGGTGATTTTGCCGACGCCGGCGCTGGCCAGGTAAAACGCTGCCGGCGAGCCTAAGCCGCCCGCCCCGAGGATCACTGCGTGCGCGGCCAGCAGCTTTTCTTGGCCGGCAATGTCGATCTCATCGAGCAGGATGTGGCGCGAATAGCGCAGCAGTTGATGGTCATTCATGGTGGTTAGTCTAGGAAAGCAGGGAAGCTGGTAAAAAAAAGCCGCATTGCTGCGGCTTGGCTGAATAGGGCTGATGACCTTAATGGGGCACCAGTTCCTCTTTCTTCAGCGGTTCTTCAGAAGCAGGCTTGTCTTCACTGGCGTCGTCACTGCCATTTTTGTCGTTGATGTTAGGTTCTTTCTTGCTTTCGACCTTGGCCTCGGTGGTTTTGACCGGCA
>JBBSSV010000288.1:0-1817 GCA_038241705.1 Burkholderiales bacterium
ACTAGTGATCGACGGTGAAAACGGTTATGTCTGCAAGCTGGACTTGCAGGAATGGACCGAACGCGCCGTGACGCTGTTGACCGAACCGGAACTGTACCAGCGCTATTCCGAGCGCAGCCTCGCCTTGGTGGCGCGCTACAATTTCGATAATGCGGCCTCGGGCCTGCTGGACGCCTGCCGGCGTGCCATCTCGTTGAGGGCACCCAAGACCAGCAACATCGAAAGCGCCCTTTAAGCCAGTGTGACTTAACTCAACTGGCCGGCGCAGATAGCGTGCAACAGCAAGGTCTGCGCCGCACGTTTGGATCAAGAACATCATGTCTTTGGCGCCTATCTGAGTGAGCGGAAAGCCAAGGACAGCAAGGAGTACACATGAGCGTTTCATTCACCTGTTCCATCGACGATGGCCATCCGTCCGACATGAAGATGGCCGAGATCTTGGCCCGACACGGGTTAAAGGGAACGTTTTACATTCCTATCAAAAACCGTGAAGGCCAGCCCGTCATGCCACCCGACCAGATCCGCATCTTGGCGGAGCAGTTTGAGGTGGGTTCGCATACCTACGACCATTGCTTTCTGAGCAGCGTTGGTTTGGGAGAATCCCACTATCAAGTGACCGAAGGCAAGCACCAACTGGAAGACATACTTGGCCACGAGGTCGCGGGCTTTTGCTATCCAGGTGGAAAATTCCGCCAGCAGGACGTGGCCATCGTGCAGTCAGCTGGTTTCAAATATGCCCGCACCACGGTCAACCTGTGTTTCGATGCTGGCCACAAGCGCTTTGAAATGCCCACGACCGTTCAGCTTTACCCGCATTCTCGCAGTGTCTATCTGCGCAATTACGCCAAGATGGGCTCTTGGGGTCAGCGCCGTTCAGGTCTGCAACTGGCCTTGCGTCATGATGACTGGATCAAGCGCCTATATGCCTTGTTCGATCATGCTGCTCTGAACGATCAGTCCTTTCATCTGTGGTGTCATTCGCATGACATTGACAACTTGAAAGCCTGGCAGGAAGTGAACCGTTTCTTGGAGCATGTCGCTAGCCGCGTCGCTCCTGAAAACCGCCTGAGCAATCAGGAACTAGCGGAGGCGGCTTACTAAACGGCTGATTTCTCTTCAACCAGGTTCAACCTGACGTGTTCTCAGATACAAAAAGCCGGCACTAGTCTTTCCACCAAGCCGGCTTTCAACTTTTCACATGCAGTAAGACGCTGCACGCTTTTCAATTTTTATTTGCGTACCTGCAGGGAAAGCTGCGCCTTGAGGACGCCATAGCGGATATGCCCCACATCGATGTGCGGCTGGCCCGGCAGCTTGCCTGCCAATTCCTTGAGTGTAGGTGCATCCAGCAACTCTGGCTTTTGCGAGTGCCGTGAAACAGATTTTCCTGTCATCAGGTGCAACAACGGCAGGTTGGAATTGAAATCAATCGGATGCTTGCAGTTGTAGGCTGTCACGAACAGACCCTTGCGGGCAACCCGGTCCAGTTCCTGAAGCAACGAAGATTGTGCCTCGCTATCCCCCACGTAGGCTAGCAGGTCGTGACAGAACACCCAGTCGAAGGCATTGTCCGCAAACGGCAGGCGTTTCTCCGCCTTGGAAAATACCTGGGTCGTGATCGCCTTGCTCGTTTCCGAGGCCAGCCATTGCGCCAGGGTGTCCTGCTGCCTTGCCCAGGGACTTTCCAAGTCCAATACCAGATCAGCGCCGATGCCATCAGTAAAATCCACAAATCTGGCAAACATCTGCTGGCGCTGTGCGTGCTTGACTTTATCCAGAAATCCTCCTTCGGGCACAGGAGCGAGTTTGGCTTTCAT
>JBBSSV010000289.1:0-1748 GCA_038241705.1 Burkholderiales bacterium
GTGATTGCCGCAGCCGGCATCTTTGCCAGCCATTACCTGAACATGCCGGTACTTGATGGCGTGGCCTCGATCGCTATCGGGATTCTCTTGGCTGGCGTGGCCGTGGCCCTGATCTATGAAAGCCGTGGCCTGCTGATCGGCGAGGGGCTAGACCCCGTTACGGCAAAGGCCATTCGCGAGATGACGCAACAGGATGACGCAGTCGTCTCGGCATCATTGCCGCTCAGTATGTACTTGGGGCCGGAAGAAGTCCTGCTGGTACTGGACGTGCATTTCCAGCCGCAACTGCCGGCAGACCAGCTCAGTCGCGCCGTAATCCGGATCGAAGGTGCCATCCGCGAGCGCTACGAGCGCATCCAGCGCATCTACATCGAAGCCCATGAAGCCGCGGCTGAAGTGTCGGATAGTGCCGTTTTTGCACTTCACAAAAAATAGGCGGACCATGCTCGACACCGTTGCCATTTTCCTGACCTTGACAGCGCTCTTTGCCTATCTCAACCACAAGTTGATCGGTCTACCGACGAATATTGGTGTGATGGGGATTGCCCTGGTGCTGTCGGCTGGCCTGATTGGTCTGGACCTCGTCGGCATCGCCATGCCGCATGCTTTAGAGGAGTCACTACTACGTTCCATCGATTTTTCAGAAGTGCTGCTTCAGGGCATGCTATCGATGCTGCTGTTCGCCGGCGCTATGCACGTGGATCTCGCTAGTCTGCGCTCCTATCGCTGGCAGATCGGGCTACTGGCGATTATCGGCACGACGGCGTCGTCGCTGATCGTCGGTTTCGCCATGTGGTTTTTGCTGCCGCTGGTTCATTTGTCTCTGCCGCTAGCCTACTGTCTGGTCTTTGGAGTACTCATTTCACCCACCGATCCGATTTCGGTACTGGGTATCCTAAAATCTTCCGGCGCTCCGGAAAGCCTGGAAGTAGTGGTCACCGGCGAATCGCTGTTCAATGATGGGGTCGGGATTGCCCTGTTTGCATTGGCTGTGACCATGGCCACCAGCGGCGATGCGCCCACGGTGGGGCATGGTGCCCACGTCCTGCTGAAAGAAGGAGGTGGTGGCATTGTGTATGGCTTGGTGCTGGGCTATATCACCTTCAAATTGCTTAAAAGCATAAACAGCTATGAGGTGGAAGTCTTGATTACACTGGCCTCGGTGATTGGGGGTTATGCGCTGGCCAACCACCTGGGCGTGTCGGGCCCATTAGCGATGGTGGCTTCGGGCCTGATAATCGGCAATCATGGCCGGGCCCTGGCGATGACGGATGAAACCCAGCGCCATGTCGACATGTTCTGGGAGCTGCTGGACGCCATCCTGAACGCGGTATTGTTCGTTTTGATCGGACTGGAAATTGTCGTGATTGTCTTCAGCGCGGGTTTGTTCAAGGCTGCTGCCTTGAGCATCCTGACTGTGGTGAGCGCCCGCTTCTTGACAGCGGGCCTGCCCGTCATGCTGCGCCAGCGTTGGGTCGAGCTGCCGGCAGGTGCCTGGCAGATAATGACCTGGGGCGGCCTGCGGGGCGGCATTTCCGTTGCCCTGGCGCTTTCTCTGCCCAATGGTGGCGAGCGCGATACCATCCTGGCGCTGACCTACGGCGTGGTAGTGTTTTCCATCCTGGTGCAAGGCTTGACGATTGGGCCAGTGGTGAAAAAATTCGGCCGGGGTAAGGGCTGACGGCTTAGGACAGAGCAGAAGCTGGTTGTCGAAATCTGAGCTCGTTGCGGCTCTGTCTTACTTACCA
>JBBSSV010000290.1:0-1691 GCA_038241705.1 Burkholderiales bacterium
AAATCACGCCTATCAGCGAACTCGACAATCGCATGATCGGTGCCGGCCAGCGCGGACCGATTACCGAAAAGCTGCAGTCCCTGTTCTTTGAAGTCGTGGCCGGTCGTGCCCCTCAATACCAGCATTGGCTGACCCTGGTTTAATACAAAATTGGAGATTCCGATGAATCCGAAAGTAGACGTCAGTGTCGTCGAACTGGATGGCGCCAGCTACGAAAGCGCCTATTGCCCCAACCCCAACATGCCGCTGTGGGCTACACATCCGCGCGTGTTTTTGTCCTTTGGCCCGAATGGCGAAGCCAAGTGCCCGTACTGCAGTACGGTGTATCGCTTAAAGCCCGGCACTGCTCACAAGGGACACTGAGGCTTGTCGCGGCAGACTTGGTCTTGCCCGCTACCAGCCAGCCGCCGAATAAGTCTTTCGGCGGTTTTTTTGCGCCTGTCTGCTCCACCTGCCCTGCTTTGCTGTCCTGCGCGTAGAAACACCCTAGTCCTCGCTTTTGTATGCCCCTGAATCTAAGTAGCGAACCGCCCCGCGAAGCACCTGGCCTCGACAGTTTCCTTGCCCCGTTGAGCCAGCCAACCGCCGGCAACTACCGTGCGCCGCGATGGTTGCGCGGCGGCCATGCGCAAACCATTTATCCGGCCACCTGCCTACCTCGCCCACCCGTAACGTACCGGCGCGAACGCTGGGCCACGCCCGACGCAGACTTCATCGATCTAGATTTTGTCGATGGCCAGCCGGGCCAACCGTTGCTGGTGCTGTTTCATGGCCTGGAAGGCTCTTCCAACAGCCACTATTCGCGAGCGCTGATGCATGCCGTCACGGCACTGGGCTGGGCCGGTGTGGTCGTACACTTTCGCGGCTGCTCGGGCGACGCCAATTTGATGCCACGCTTTTATCACTCGGGAGATGCAGAAGAAATCGACTGGGTCGTGCGCCGTCTACACCAGCAACGGCTTGAACGTGGCTTTGGCTCGCTGCATGCCGTCGGCGTGTCCCTAGGTGGCAACGCGCTGCTGCGTTGGCTAGGCGAGTCCCCGCGACTGGCCGGTACGCTGCTGACGGCAGCTTGTGCCATTTCGGCGCCGTTGAACCTGACCCAGGGCGGCGCAGCCTTGTCAAGCGGAATCAACCGGATTTACACCCATGCCTTCCTGCGTTCGCTCAAGCCAAAATGTCTGGACAAGCTGGAACAGTTTCCCGGCCTCTACGACCGGCAACGCCTGCTGCAAGCGCGCAACCTGTACGAATTCGACAACATCGTCACCGCGCCCCTGCACAGCTATCGCGACACCGACGACTACTGGCATCGCGCCAGTTCCTGCCATGTACTGACTGATATTCGGGTGCCCACATTGGTATTGAATGCGCAGAATGATCCTTTCCTGCCAGCGCGGTACTTGCCGCAGCAGGCGTCGGCACAGGTACTGCTGGAATATCCGGCCGAGGGTGGGCATGCTGGCTTTGTCAGCGGCCGCCCTCCCGGATCGCTGGCCTGGTTGCCGCAACGCATTGTGCAGTTTTTGCAACAAGGCCACTGATGGCTTGATGCTGTGGGACTGTCAGTGGCAGCCGGCTTCAGAACACAACAGACAAGGTGAGCATCAACAAGCCTGCAACTGCCTCGCAGCGGTAATTGGCAAAAATGCTAAGGTGAAGATCAGATCATATGCACGCGCTCGAGAACA
>JBBSSV010000291.1:0-1651 GCA_038241705.1 Burkholderiales bacterium
ATAGGCCTTGTAGACCGCGTTGGACTTGGCGGCACAAGCCAAGTAGACCACCGCCTGCGCCAGCGCTAGCTCGCCTTCGGGTGAGCCAAGGCGCTCATAGGTTTCGGCAGCGTCCAGCGTCAGGCGCAGAGCACGCGGATCGGCCAAGCCGATGTCTTCGCTGGCAATGCGGATGATGCGCCGTGCCAAGTAGCGTGGGTCAGTGCCACCGTCGAGCATGCGCGCAAACCAGTACAAAGAGGCATCCGGGTCGGAGCCGCGCACCGACTTGTGTAGCGCTGAAATCTGGTCGTAAAAAGCATCGCCACCCTTGTCGAAACGGCGCAGCGCATCGCCCAAGCATTGGGCCAGCAACTCTGCATCGACTTCCTGTCGGCCCGCAGCTTGCGCCGCCTGGCTGACGATTTCCAGGTTGTTCAACAACTTGCGCCCATCGCCATCGGCGCTGGCAACCAAAGTAGCGCTGGCTTCACCTGTCAGGCTCAGGGCATGCGGCAAGGCTTGGCTGGCACGCACCAGTAAGCCCGCCAAGTCTTCTTCGTTCAGTGACTTGAGTACATACACCGCCGCGCGCGAGAGCAGAGCACTATTCACCTCAAAGGATGGATTTTCGGTGGTGGCGCCAATGAAGGTGAACAGGCCACTTTCGACATGCGGCAAAAAGGCGTCCTGCTGGCTCTTGTTGAAGCGATGGACTTCATCGACAAATAAAATGGTGCGCCGGCCTGTATTGGCGCGCACTACCTGCGCACGTTCCACCGCTTCGCGAATGTCCTTAACGCCTGACAGCACCGCCGACAGGGCGATGAATTCGGCATCAAAGCTATCCGCCATCAGCCGTGCCAATGTGGTCTTGCCCACACCTGGTGGACCCCACAAAATCATGGAATGAGCCTGGCCTGACTCAAAGGCGACGCGTAAGGGCTTGCCCGGATCCAGCAGATGCTGCTGGCCAATGACTTCACTCAAGATGCTGGGCCGCAGACTTTCAGCTAAGGGAATATGGGGAGCGTTCACAGTTGGCAATGATTGGTCAGATGGAAAAATGCTGGTCTCAAAAGAGGAGCGACGCATCAAGGCGGCGCGGCAGGAGGCAAAGCTCCTAAAATGTCGATGCACCGAGATGCATGGGCTAAATTGCGCGGACTGCTGTGTTGGTCCTGAAAGTCAACTCCATGCTGACCGAGTATAGGCAAAATCCCTTTTCTGCGCTTGACCAAGGCCCCAGTCAAGGGCATGCAAGACCTTACTCAACAATGCGCGCACCTGCGGCGCGAGGGAGACACTATGAATGCCTGGCTGTGGAGCCGTGTTCTGCATGTATTGGGGGTGGTGATCTGGATTGGCGGGGTGGCGTTTGTCACGCTAGTGCTGTTGCCAGCGATACGCAAGCAGGCCGATAGCGATCCTAAACAGTTTGAACGTGCCGAAGGCCGATTTTCCTGGTGGGCGCGTGGTGCCACTCTGGTTACCGGTTTTTCTGGATTTTATATGCTGCATCTGAGCGATGGCTGGGGTCGGTTTGCCCAGCCCGGTCAGTGGTGGCTGCATGCCATGGTCGCCATCTGGCTGATCTTTACCCTAATGCTGTTCGTGCTCGAACCTCTGTTTCTACATCGGCGCATGCACCAAGCCGTGCTGCAGGACGGCG
>JBBSSV010000292.1:0-1642 GCA_038241705.1 Burkholderiales bacterium
AAGACGGCACCGGTAGTAATGTCCTATCTGCCGCCGGAAGCGCAACTGTTGCTGCAAACCGAAATGCGCTTTCAGGATGACTTTGCCGCGTCCGACGAAGCCCAGCAATTGCCACAAGGCCCTATCCACGCCGACCTGTTTCGCAACAATGTCATGTTTGATGGCGAAGAGCTGACCGGCTTCTTTGATTTTTATTTTGCTGGCTGGGATACCTGGTTGTTCGATGTCGCAGTCACTGTCAACGACTGGTGCATCGATCCGGCTACTGGCACGCTAGACATTGGTCGGGTGGAAGCTCTGTTGCAGGCGTACCACGCTGTGCGGCCCTTCACCCCGGCCGAGGCCGTGGCTTGGCAACCGATGCTGCGTGCCGGCGCCCTACGCTTTTGGCTCTCGCGCTTGTACGACTTCTATATGCCACGTGAAGCGGAAATGCTCACGCCCCATGACCCGGGCCACTTCGAGCGCATCTTGCGCCAGCGCGTGTCCCACCCTGTTCCTGTTTTGTACTGATACTGATGCCCCCCATTCTCGCAAGTGCCGGTTGGCAATGGATCAAGGACGGCTTTGCCCTGTTTCGCAAGCAGCCGGCAGAGTTCTCCACTCTATTCCTGGCCTATATGTTCTTGATGCTGGGCATCGGCATCATTCCCGTGCTCGGGCAGATCCTGCCGCTGGTGCTGGTACCGACTTTCACCATGGCCTTCATGCAAGCCTGCATCCGCGCCCAGCTTGGAGAACGCATTTCTCCCGGCGTCTTGCTAAGCGGTTTTCGCTCGCCCGCCTTTCCCAAACTGCTCCGGCTGGGCGGACTCTACCTGCTGGCCGCCGTGGTCGCGGTCGGGTTATCAAGCATGATCGATGGCGGTATTTTCTGGCAGGCGATGAGCGGCCAGGTGGAACTGGACCCAGAAACCATCCAAGAGTCCGACTTGACGCGCGCCATGCTGCTAGCGCTGGCGCTCTACCTGCCGGCTGCCATGGCCTTCTGGCATGCGGCGCCGCTGATCATGTGGCAGCGCATGGGGGTTTTCAAGGCCATCTTCTACAGTTTTTTTGCGGTGCGGCGCGCCACCAAGGCCTTTGTACTTTACGGTCTGGGTTGGGTGGTGCTGGGCGTCTTTTTACCAGTGATTGTCAGCGGCTTCATGTCAGCCCTGCTGGGACGTAACCTAGCAACCATGCTGGTGCTGCTGCCGCTATCGGTAGTGCTGACCACCATCATGTACTGCTCGTTCTACATGACTTACGTACAAGCCTTTGGTCCGCCGCCTGGCGCACCGGGTTCGCCCGGTGGTCCCAAGGACCCGGAAGAGGAAAGGAGAAAGCAGGTCTACGAAAGTCTGCCTGACTTCCCGCGTCCGGAAAATAGTCAGGCTGATGCAGACAAGGCGCGCGACGACGAACCACCACCGCCACGCAACTGAGTCGCACAATCTCTGCGCAATCGAAAAGCATCACACCAAGAAAAACGGCATTGCGTGGTCATGGACCAGGCAATGCCGTAAAAGAAGTTGAAGCAAGCCGATAGGCCGGATTCTGTTGCACCGCCCAGGACAAGTCCTGTTTGGGCCGACAGCCATTCCTCTAGGCCGTGAATTACTCCACGGCTCAAGCTTTCTACCCGCACGCTCCGCGAGCA
>JBBSSV010000293.1:0-1616 GCA_038241705.1 Burkholderiales bacterium
GCCCACTTCAACACGATGAATTGCAAGGTTGCGCCCGCGCCCCAGAACAGCGTCGTGACTGCCAGCGAGATCTGGCCCAGCTTGTCCTTCCAAAGAGTCGTGAAGCAGTTGGAAAAGTCAACGATCAGACGGATGGGGTTGCGTTCCTGGTGGGCATAACGCACACCAGTATCAGGAATTTTCAGGTTGAATACTGCTGCGATTAGATAAAAAATCACAATGATGCCGAGCGCTGCCTCGATGGCGGTATCAAAGCCGGTGTGGAAGAAAGGGAATTCGAAGGCAAGCAGAATCGCAGCGATGTGTTCGTTGATAAGTGCGCCACCCAGGACCGTTCCCAGAATGATCGACGATACCGTCAAGCCCTCTATCCAGCCATTGGCTGCGACCAGTTTTTCAGAAGGAAGTAGCTCAGTCAGGATGCCGTATTTTGCCGGTGAATAGGCGGCGGCACCAAAGCCGACGACGGCGTATGCCAGCAAGGGATGCACTTCGGCGAACATCAGCAGGCAGCCGAAAATCTTGATCAGGTTTGTGATGAACATGACCCTGCCCTTGGGCAGGGCATCGGCAAAAGCCCCCACGAATGCAGCTAGCAGCACGTAGGACAGGACGAAAAACAGCTTGAGCAGCGGCGTCATCCACTCCGGTGCTTGCATAGACGTCAGCATCGCAATTGCAGCAATCAACAGAGCATTGTCAGCCAGCGAAGAAAAAAACTGCGCCGCCATGATGGTGTAAAAGCCGCGATTCATGCGTAATTGAGTTGAGTTCGTAACAGGAGGCACCGGCTAGCTTTATACCATGAAAATATACCCACTTTGGGCGGTGTCAGGCTGCGTCAAGGCCCGACTCCGGTAAAATGCGGGCTGTGTTTCTACAGCCCAACGTCTCTTCATGCCTCGTCCTTTAGTTGCCACGATCGATACCGCTGCCATGCAGTCCAATCTTGAGGTGGCACAGCGCCAAGCGCCGGCAGCGCGGGTGTGTGCCGTGGTCAAGGCAAATGCCTATGGCCATGGACTACGCCATGCAATGCAAGCCTTTGCCAAGGCGGACAGCCTGGGCCTGGTCGAGCCAGAAGCAGCAGTTGCCTTGCGTCAAATGGGATGGACCAAGCCCATACTCTTGCTCGAAGGATTTTTCGATCAGGTGGATCTGGATATCGTGACCGCCTGGCAACTAGATTCGGTCATCCATTGCCTCGAGCAGGTTGAAATGCTTGCCAAGGCGAAGTTCGATGCTCCGCTCAACATCTACCTGAAAATGAATACTGGCATGAACCGCCTGGGGTTTCGCCCTGATGCCTTTCGCCAGACGTATCAGCGCTTGCGGGCTATGGCCGCGGTTGCTGATATCAATTTCATGACACATTTTGCCAATGCGGAAGAGTCCGTACTAGGGCCGCTGCCACTGATGCAGCAGGTCGCCTGCTTTCAGGAGGCGACCCAGGGCTTGGCCGGCTTGCATAGCCTGGCAAATTCCGCCACCGACCTGCTGCATCCGGAGCTAGCAGCCGACTGGGTTCGGCCCGGCATCATGCTGTATGGTGCCAGCCCTGGTGGGGGCAGCGCCGACGCATTTGGTTTGCGGCCCGCCATGACACTCACGAGTCA
>JBBSSV010000294.1:0-1523 GCA_038241705.1 Burkholderiales bacterium
CAAGGTCGCCCGCACGGTCGAATGGGGCCAAGTATGGGATGCCTTACGCCAGCGCCCGCCCGGTGAACTGCTACTGGCGCTGCTGCTGGTGGCGGGCAGCTATGCTTTGTACAGCTGCTTTGATCTGCTCGGGCGCCGTTATGCCGGCCATTCCCTGAAAACGCGCCGTGTCCTGCTGATTACCTTTGTTTGCTATGCCTTCAACCTGAATCTGGGTTCGCTGATCGGAGGCGTCGGTTTCCGTTATCGCCTGTATTCGCGCCAAGGGCTGGACGGCGGGGTCATTACCCGGGTAGCGCTCCTGAGCATGGTCACCAACTGGCTGGGTTATGCAGTGCTGGCAGGGGTTGTGTTCTGGTGGTGGCCGCTGGTGTTGCCGGATAAATGGATCTTGAGCACTACGGCCCAGCAGGGCTTGGGCATTGGTCTGCTGTTGGTGGCGTTGGGCTATTTGGTGGCTTGTGCTCTGTCGCGTCAGCGCAGTTGGTCGATTCGCGACACTTGCGTGGAGTTGCCGTCTGGTCGGCTGGCGCTGTCCCAAGCCGTCTTATCTTGCGCCAATTGGCTGTTGATGGCGGCTGCCATTTATTTTTTGCTGCAGCAAAAAATTGATTTTCCAACGGTGCTGAGCGTTTTGCTGGTGGCCGCGATTGCCGGCGTCATCACTCACATACCTGCCGGACTGGGGGTGCTGGAGGCCGTATTCGTGACCTTATTGAGCCCGCGCCTGCCACAGCAGGAAGTGCTGGCAGCCTTGCTGGCCTACCGCGCCATGTACTACCTCTTACCCTTAGTGCTGGCAACCGTAGCCTATTTGCTGATGGAAGCGCGTAGCAAACAACAAGCCGCTGGTATTCAAGCAGAGGGCGGAGGTGGCGCAGCCTGATGCAGCAGAGAATGGCGGCGGGCATAGCCAAAGTACACCAGCAGTCCCAGCATCATCCAGATGGAAAAAGCGATCCAGGTCAGCTTTTCCAGATGGGCCATCAGAAACAGGCAGAAAGCCACGGACAGTAAAGGGATTACCGGCACCCAAGGGCAGCGGAACTTGCGCGGCAGTTCGGGCCGGGTCTGGCGCAAGATCAAAACCGCAATCGAAATCAGGGTAAACGCTGTCAAGGTGCCGATGTTGATCAGCTCGGCCAGCACATTTAGCGGCACCAGGGCAGCGACCAGACCGAAAATGAGGCCCACGCTCCAGGTTGCGAGCACCGGCGTGCCGTGCACAGGATGCACCTGCGAAAGCCGGCGCGGCAGCAAGCCGTCGCGCGACATGGCAAAAATCACCCGGGTCTGACCATAGGCCATCACCAGGATCACCGTGGTCATGCCGACAATCGCGCCCAGGTCGACGAAGCCAGCCACCCAGCGTTCGCCAGCGTAGTGCAGTGCCAGTGAAACTGGATGGTCCGCTCCAGCGAATTTTTCAAACGGCATCACCCCGGTCACGACCGCCGCCACCGTCACGTACAGCACGGTGCACACCAGCAATGAGCCGATGATACCGATGGGCAGGTCGCGTG
>JBBSSV010000295.1:0-1512 GCA_038241705.1 Burkholderiales bacterium
AGCTTATGTGCTTCCTTGGCAATTTCCTTGTCAGCCATGGCCAGAAACTCATTGGACGCTTCCAGCAAGGTGACTTGCGATCCCAGACGGCTCCAGACACTGCCCATTTCCAGGCCGATCACCCCCGCCCCGATCACCCCCAGCTTCGCCGGCACTTCGGTCATGGCCAAAGCGCCAGTATTAGAGAGAATGGTCTCCTCATCAAAATGCAGGTTCGGCAGTACACGCGGCACTGAACCTGTGGCAAGCACAACCTGCCTGCCCTGGATCTGCTCTTCTGTTGCGTCCGAACCCGTGATCCGGATGCGATAGCCTTCGGCCCCGCCACCGACAAAGGCCCCATGTCCATGGAAAAACGTCACCTTGTTTTTCTTGAACAAATACGTGATGCCTTCGTTGTTCTGTTTGACGATCTTGTCTTTGCGCTCTAGCATCTGACCCAAGTCCAGCTTCAAGCCGTCGATGCCAATCCCATGTGCCGCAAAGTGGTGGCCAGCCTGTTCGTAGTATTCGGAAGACTGTAGCAGTGCCTTGGAAGGAATGCAGCCGACATTGGTGCAAGCGCCACCCAAGGCTGGTGCCCCGTCTGCAGTACTCCATGCATCGATGCAAGCGGTCGAAAGACCCAGTTGTGCCGCACGGATGGCGGCAATGTAGCCACCTGGGCCGGCGCCGATGACGATCACATCAAAGTTCTTGGTCATAGTTTTTGTCTGAATCGAGTACCTGAAAAAAGCGCATTACAGTTGCAAAGTTTGGGTCATGGATAGCAGCCGGCAGTTGTCTACAGGTCGAGCAAAAGCCGCGCTGGATCTTCCAAGGCTTCCTTGATGGCGACTAAACCCAAAACCGCCTCACGCCCGTCGACGATGCGATGGTCGTAGGATAAGGCCAGGTAGTTCATCGGACGAATGACGATTTCGCCATTTTCCACCACGGGGCGCTCCTTGGTGGCGTGAATCCCAAGAATGGCAGATTGCGGTGGATTGATGATGGGCGTGGACATCATGGAGCCGAACACGCCACCGTTGGAAATCGAGAAAGTGCCACCGGATAGGTCCTCCAGGGTCAGCTTGGCGTTTTTGGCGTTGGCTGCCAGTTCCCCGATCTTCTTTTCGATGTCGGCCAAGCTCATCTGATCTGCGTCGCGCAAGATGGGCACAACCAGACCACGCGGCGAACTGACTGCAATGCCAATATCGAAATAGCCGTGATAAACGATGTCGTTGCCATCAACCGAAGCATTAATGATCGGATAGCGCTTCAGTGCCGTCACCGCCGCCTTGACAAAGAACGACATGAATCCCAAGCGTACGCCATGCTCTTTTTCAAAGCGATCGCGGTATTTGCTGCGCAAATCCATGACCGCCTGCATGTTGACCTCATTGAAGGTCGTCAAAATGGCGCTGTTAGCCTGAGATTCGACCAGTCGCTCTGCCACGCGCGCGCGCAACCGGCTCATGGGCACACGCTCTTCAGGGCGGCTTCCCGGCGAATCCGGGGCTGGTGCTG
>JBBSSV010000296.1:0-1509 GCA_038241705.1 Burkholderiales bacterium
GATTACGCCGTGTTCATGGGAAAGGAAGTGGACGCAACCATCAGACGTTCCGCCATGAAGAAACTGTTCTTCAATCCCCAGCTCAGTGTTATGGATGGTTTGGATATTTATATTAGTGATTACAACAAGACCACACCCATCCCCGCAGCCATGTTGTCTGCGCTGGAACAGGCCAAATCTTTCTTGATTCCTATTGAAGAGCCAACTCTTGAGCCTTCCACTTCTTTGTGCGCGGAAAATTCAGGCGAAACAGGGCATGCAACAGAGTCTGAGTTGACGAACGATGATGCCGATGCAAATCAAGAGGCAAAGGGAACTGATGCAGTGCAAACACCGTCTGGCATGCCTGAGTCAGTCGCAACGATAGCCTCAGACGAGGACGAGCAGAGCCACGCAATACCGGCGCTGGCTACTCCTGACTACATTTCCGAAAGCATCCAGGTAAAGAATTTTCCTTCTCCGGATGAATGCCCGCCGTGCGACGCGGCCGATTCCTTAGCCATGCGCAAGGGGCAAGATACATGACAACCATTTTCAAGGTATGCAGTTGCAATGGCACTATGCCGCTCGACGCCGAATCAGGCGCGAAGCTGGGCCAAGTGCTCAACACAGAAACGCTAATCGTAGCCACAGAGCTATGTCGACATCAGGCGGGTGCTTTTCTGTCAGCGGTTGAAGGCGTGGACGATGTCGTGGTCGCCTGCACCCAGGAACAAGTGCTGTTTTCAGAGTTGGCGCAGTATAAAAAATCCGTCGCGCCCTTGCGTTTTGTAAACATCCGCGAAACCGGCGGCTGGAGTGCGCAAGCCAATACATCGCTACCCAAAATGGCCGCCTTGCTGGCGGCAGCCGCCTTGCCGCAGCCGGAACCAGTGCCTGTCGTCAACTACGTCTCGCGTGGCCGCACCTTGCTTATCGGGCCGGCGCACAGCGTACTGCCATGGGCCAATCAATTGGCAGAACAGCTGGAAGTCAGCGTGTTGTTGACTAACGACGACCCTGCAGCCGCCGAGCCCAGTACCGAGGTGGCTGCCCAGCCCTTTGCGTTGAACGAGCGAAACTTTGATGTCTTTAGCGGCAGCCAGGTGGTGGTCAGCGGATGGTTGGGGGCTTTCAAGATCAGCTGGCAGCAGGAAAATCCGATTGATCCTGAAGTCTGCACCCGTTGCACTGCCTGCGTCAGCGCCTGTCCGGAAGATGCCATTGACTGGCTGTACCAGATCGACATGAATCGCTGTGTCGGTCACCGAGATTGCGTGGTGGCCTGCGGTAGCATCGGCGCCATCGACTTTGGCCGAGCGCTGCGCGACCGCCACGGCGAATTTGATCTGGTGCTGGATCTGTCTGCGACACCGCTGGTGCGCTCGCACCAATTGCCGCAGGGTTATTTCTGGCCGGGAGACAATCCGGCACGTCAAGCCGCGGACGTCTTGAAGCTGTCACAGTTCATTGGTGAATTCGAAAAACCCAAATTTTTCGAATACCAGGCCAGCATCTGCACCCACAGCC